>JANRET010000047.1:0-1777 GCA_030725885.1 Microbacteriaceae bacterium
ACCAGAGGTTGTTCGGGTTGGAAAAATTGACGCTCAATATCATGGTGCAGGACCCGTCGTTAGTGCGAGAAACGACCGTGTACCGCCTCTTTCGAAACATGGGAGTACCGGCGCCACGAACGGGTTACGCACAGATTTATGTCACATCGCCTGGTCAGGTGACGAACGAATATTTCGGTTTGTATCTCAATATTGAAACCCCCGACGAGGTGATGCTTGCTCGTTGGTTTGGCAACAACACAGCCCACCTCTACGAATCGGCATACGACACGGATGTAACCCCCGACTATTACCACCAGTATTTGGACAGCATCGATGTGGGTAGCGAAGACGACGTCAGCGACCTCCTGACGTTCGTTGAGATTTCGAACCTCACGGGCGACACGTGGTGGGATGCGGTTCGGGAACGTGCCGATATGGATGAAATCCTCGCGCTCATGGGCACCGATATTTTTGTGAGCAACTGGGACGGGTACACCGATTTTGTTCGGAACAACCACTTCGCCCACTTCGACCTTGACGGGACACTTCGAATCATGCCGTGGGGTAACGATCAGGTTTATCCCGACCCGCGCGGATGGAGCAACGTTCGCAGCATCATGTATCGCCGTTGTGTGACGGTTCCGGAGTGTAACTATGAACTCATGGTGGCGATTGACAAGGCCGCAGCAATAACCGAGAACCTCAAACTGGCCCGTGGTGTGTCGTCGATCGTCGCCACCATCGAAGGCATGGTCACTACCGATACGCGAAAAGAGGCATCGAACGGGTATGTCGACGAGCAGCAGGATTTTGTTGCTCAGTATCAGACGGATCGGGTCGAGGAGTGGTCTGATTGGAAAACTCGACTCACCCCGAATTCGCCCGACGCGAGCGTGTCGTGTTCACGCCGTGCGTGCGACTTTGAAGTCTCCACCGACAATTCAGTTGATCGTTGGACACAAGCCCACGTTGTTCAGCAGAGGACTGGCCGGAAATGGAAAACAGTCCGGAACACGTCGCTCGATGAGTTCACGGTAAGGATTACGGGCCAATCCCCAGTTTTTCGGGTTCGGGCGGTGAACCATTTTGGCAAATCGGATTGGGTTTCCGTCACCCCCAACTGATGAGCTGTCTGCAGTCATCTCGTGCTAGGTGACCTCGCCGGTCAAACGAGCTAGTTTCCGCTGTACCGAGTCCGTCAGTGCAAACCACACCCCCGTCAGTGCCGCGAGCGCTGCGATAAAGATGATGGTTCCCAGGTAGCTCAGGTCGTTTCGCGCGGCGAACATCACGTTGAGGTTCTGGACAGCACCGGTAAAGAGCACAAGACTGACGTGCACCACGATGAACGCGAAGAAGGCGAACAACACGAGCACGTGAAGCCGCCGGATGGGCCGTTCGGGGAGCACGCGATTGAGACGCGGCGCATCCAAAGGCCAGACGGACGACAGGCGTACCCCGGTGAATATAGCGAGCGGTGCGAGGACAAACACCACCCCGAAATACGAGAGCACCTGCAAGCTGTTGTAAGCGACCCAGGGGTTTTCGACCGGCCAGGTGAACGTGAGGTACTGCAGACCAGCGGACAATGCGTTGGGAATGACGTCCCAGGTGGTCGGCACGATTCTCATCCACTGGCCGGTGGCAAACAGAAGCACGACGTAAATACCGCCGTTGACCATCCAGAGCACGTCGACGGTGTTGTGCAACCACACGTTGATGCCAATGCGCCGCGGGGGCTGGCCGAGCACGCCGCGACGCGGAGTGACGAACGCGGCCGGCCGCTTCTTGGAGC
>JANRET010000047.1:1787-2225 GCA_030725885.1 Microbacteriaceae bacterium
TCTTGGAGCGAATCGACAGGGCGGTGCGAATGATGAGCATGAGAAAAAGAATGTTGAGGAAGTGCGTCACATTAAGCCACACCGGGATGCCCACGGGAGCATCGGATGTTGGCGTGACGACTCCTGGATAGCGAATCAGAAACTCTTGTACCGCGGGCTGCGCGCGCAGTGCAAACGCGATGGCGCTGAGGGCAAAAGCGCCGAGCACAACGGCGATTACCGACCATATCACCCGGCGTTTACCGCCGGCAGTGGGGGTTTCAGTGCTCACGGTTTAGACGATACCGAAGGTTGACAGCGCGCATTGCCGTCGCGCGGGGTTACCGTGCGCACGCGCCTCGACGTATTCGGAGGCTCGTCCGTCGTGAGTTCACCTATGGTTGGTTAGTGTGAACCGACCCCGCCGGCCTGTGCCTGTTGAACCGAGCACGTTCGACC
>JANRET010000047.1:2235-7000 GCA_030725885.1 Microbacteriaceae bacterium
ATCCCGCTCTCCAACTGCAAATCGCCCACGACACCGCGACGACCCTGGTCGCCCGTGTCCGCGACGACGGAACCGCCGAGGTGTTGCGCCGAATTCTCGACTATTCCCGCGAGAACGGCTTGGGGGAAATCGCCGAGCTGTGGGCAGCGGCACCCGCCCATTCACTTCCCGGGGCGCTGTGGCGTTTGTACGTCATCCACGCGAGCATCATCGCGGACCCCGACATTGCCGCGGACGCCTATCAACGGGGTGCCGACAACCTCAATTCCATCGACGAGGTAGTGGCCGGCGCTCGTCAACCCACCGGTCCCGACGACATTCGCGAACTCGCCGATGAAATCCTCGGGGGTGCGTTCACCGGGGACCTCGCCGATGCACTCGATCGGGCGGCCGCGTATTGCCGAATAGAGGCTCACGGCGTGACGTCTCTGATTGCCGGAACCGAAATTGGTTCGAGCGCGATGCTCGAACGCGCAGTGACACTCGCCGATTTCGCCCTGGACCTGCAGGCGTGTGCCCAGTTATCCCGAAACAATCGGCTTTCCTGAACCGTCGATTTGTCGATGCTCGTACACTGGGACAGTCGGGTCGTGCGGATTCCCCGGGTTCCATTAATGATGCGCCACCGAGAGTGGCAACGTGCCGAGAGGCGTAACCCACGGCCCGACACCTTTCAGGGTGCGGTGTGAGTTTCGACGGACACGAGCCGAAACCCTCGTCCGGATTTCGCCAGGTGAAACACGGTGAAGTCGCCCGTTCCCAGTGACGCGGCGCGTCGAACCTCGTCGGTCACTGTGCCGCCCGTCTGAGTGATGATCTCGCTCACCATCTGGGGGATGACCGGTCCGTGGGAACACATCACCGCGGGAGTGCCCTTACGCAATCGCGAGGTGATGAAGTCCGCGACCCGGTCGCCCTCCTTCGTCCACTTGTCCTGAGAGATTTTTCCCGACTCGCGGATTTCCATGCCCAACTTGTAGGACAGCGGGGCCACCGTTTGCAAGCAGCGGATGGCGGGCGACGACACAATCGCGGCGGGACCGAACGCGGCAAGCCCGCCGGCGATGTTGCGGGACTGTTGCATCCCGACCGCGGTCAACGGGCGCAGCGAATCGTCGCCGTCCCAGTCCTCGTGAGCGGTGGCTTTGCCGTGCCGCGCGATAATCAGAGGGAAGGTGTCGATTGACCCCGACTTCCACAGGGTTCGAACCGAGTCGACCAGTTCCCGGTCGTGTTCATACGTCAGCGCCGCAATCGCCTTCTTCACAGTCAGCCATTCCAGGGCGAAAATTTCGTCGTTCGAAACGAACTTCGACTTCGCCTCGGCGACAGGGTCGACTTCGGCTGCCCAGTAGTGAACGATTTTGGGTTTCCCGTTAGTTTGCTGAACGTAGTGCACCGACCCGAGTGACGGTCCAAGGTTGACTTTGAGGCCCGTTTCTTCGAACACTTCCCGCGTGGCGGTGTGGGGCAGAGTTTCGCCCGGATCCACTTTGCCCTTGGGGATGGACACGTCGCGATGATGTTTGCGGTACACGACGAGAACCTGCAATTTGCCGCCGGCAACGCGCCAGGGAACAGCCCCCGCCGCGACGACGGTGTCGATGTTTTTCATTTCGTTCTGCCTCGCGAGTTTCGGTGGGTGTACTCCGTCATCAGCGTCTCGTGAATGTCCGCGAGTTCACCCGCGAGCCCGTTGTGACGAGTCCACTCACCATTGTTAGCTAACGACCAGGTCGATGTCGAGTCACTCATGTGCAGTTCGAACAGGTGCTCGATTCGTTCGAGGTGATCCGGCTGCTCGAGTTTGATGAGGACTTCGATTCGACGGTCGAGGTTGCGGTGCATCATGTCGCTCGAGCCGATGTAAGTGAGAGCCTTGCCTCCGTTGTGGAACGAATAAATCCGAGAGTGTTCGAGGTACCGTCCGAGGACACTGCGCACCTGAATGGTCTCCGACAGGCCCGGCCGGTTGGGGATGAGCGAACAGATTCCGCGCACGCTGATGTCAATCGGGACTCCGGCGATGCTGGCGCGGTAAAGGGAATCGATTATCTCCTCGTCGACGAGAGCGTTCATTTTGAATCGAATGCCGGACGGCTTTCCTGCAGCGGCCGCGGCCGTCTCGCGAGCAATGTTTTTGAGAAGTCCTGCCCGCAGATAACGCGGGGCGACGAGAAGTCGCTTGAACTTCTTTTCAATCGCATAACCACTGAGTTCGTTGAACAGCCGGGTGAGTTCCGCTCCGACTTCAATTGAATTGGTAAACAGGCCGAGGTCTTCATAAACGCGGCTCGTCTTCGGGTTGTAATTTCCCGTGCCGATGTGTGAGTAGTAGGCAATGTCGCCACCTGATTCGCGCCGCACAACCTGGGTCAGTTTGCAGTGGGTCTTGAGCCCGACGAGCCCATAAACAACGTGAACGCCGGCCCGCTCCAGCTGCCTGGCCCAGGTGATGTTGTTTTGCTCGTCAAATCGCGCCTTGATTTCAACGAGTGCCAAGACCGCTTTGCCAGATTCTGCCGCGGTGATGAGGGACCGAACGATGGGCGAATCACCCGACGTTCGATATAGCGTCTGTTTGATCGCGAGGACGTTCGGGTCCGTCGCCGCTTGTTCGACGAACGCCTGGACGCTGGTGGCGAAGGACTCATAGGGGTGGTGGACGAGCACTTCCGCGTCCCTCAGTGCTCCAAACAAATCCGCAGTTGCACCCGGTTCAGCCGGTTGAAACGCAAGTGACGTGGTCGGAACGTGCTTGCGGTATTTGAGGTCGGCCCGAGCGATTCCGGAAACCTGGAACAACTGGTTGAGGCCCAAAATTCCGGGAAGTCGATACACCTCACCGGCGTTCATCCCCAGTTCGCGTATGAGCAGGTCCAACGTGACCGTGTCCATTCCCTCGCTGATTTCCAGGCGGATGGGTGCTCCGAATCGGCGCCGCGACAGTTCCTTTTCGAGTGCCTTCAGCAGGTTGTCGCTCTCGTCCTCGTCAATTTCGAGGTCTTCATTTCGAGTAACCCGGAAGAAATGGTGGCCCAAAATCACCATTCCGGGGAACAACGAGTCGAGGTGGTGCGCGATGACGTCCTCCAGTGGCAAGAAACGGACAATGCCGTCCTCGTCGGAGGGGATCGCAACAAAGCGAGGCAGGATGGCCGGAACCTTGACGCGGGCGAAGTTTTCGTCTCCCGACTTGGGGTTCTGAACTCGCACCGCGAGGTTGAGCGACAACCCCGAAATGTAGGGGAACGGGTGTGCGGGGTCGACCGCCAGCGGCGTGAGAACAGGGAAAATTTGCGAGACGAACATTTCATCGATGGTGGCGCGTTCCGATTCCGACAGATCCGTCATCACATTGATATGAATGCCCGCTTCGGCAAGCCCGGGTCGAATCTCGTTCACCGCGACTCGGGCGTGCTCTAACTGAAGGGCGTATGCGCGCTCGTGAATGTCGGCGAGCACCTGTCCTGGGCCGCGCCCGACGTTGTTGTGCACCGCGATTCCGGTTTCGATTCGCCGCTTGAGACCGGCCACCCGCACCATGAAAAACTCGTCCAGGTTGTTCGCGAAAATCGCGAGGAAATTTACACGTTCCAGAATTGGAATTGTGGGGTCTTTGGCCAACTCCAGCACTCGTTGGTTGAACGCGAGCCACGACAACTCGCGGTCGAAGAACCGGTCGTCCGGAAGCGTGGCGTCGCGAACGAGCGCGTCGCCTTCAAAGTCATCGTCCAACTCGGCGTCCGTTGAACCCGTGATGTCTTCCGGGTCTCTCATTCGTCTTCTCCTGTTGGCGCAAATCGATAGCCGACGTTGCGAACTGTCCCGATGACCGATTCGCGATCGCCGAGTTTGGCGCGGAGCCGGCGCACGTGTACGTCCACCGTTCGAGTTCCCCCGAAATAGTCATAGCCCCACACGTCCGAGAGTAATTGTTCGCGGGTGAATACGCGACCCGGATTCCCCACCAGGAATCGGAGAAGTTCGAATTCCTTGAAAGTCAGATCGAGCGGGCGTCCGCTCGCCGTCGCTTGATAACTGGCTTCGTCAATGGTGACACCCGAATGGGAAAGCCCGGTCGCCGCATCGCCGCCGAAACGCGACAACGCCACCCGAATTCGGGCATCGATCTCCGCCAGGCTCGCGTTGGGGAGGAGAAAATCGGACATACCCCACGAACCGTCGAGGGCGGACAACGATGTTTCGGAGACCACAATGAGGACGGGAAACGGTAATTGAGCGGCCGAAAGTAGTCCCGCCATAGATTTGGCGGCGACGAGGTTGGTCACACCGTCCACGAGAACAAGATCGACGTTACTGTTGCCGGCCAGCGATTGCGGGACAAGAGGCGCGGTGGTGAGTGTGTGCGGAAGGAGTCCGAGGACCGGGATCACCGATTCGCCCGAATCCGTGAGAAGAAGTATCCGAGACATGGACCGTCCTTCCCGTGCGAGTTCCAAGTCTAGAGGCGTTTAGCATTGGGTTATGCCCCGTCGAATCGCCTCAGCGCTTCCTTCCTGGATTGTCGCGGTGATCGGAACGGTTTATGCCGTTGCCCTCGGCGGTGGGATGTGGGCTGTTGTGATTTCGGCGACGATGGGCGCGTCCCTTCTCGTCTCGTTTGTTGTGCAATTGTCGATGCAGCGCAAGGAAGGACTCGTTAATCGCCTCGCGTTCACGACCGCGGGAAGCCTTGTGATCGGAGCGACGGGTATCGCGGTCGCGTGGGCGCAACACGGTTTAGGCTAGACACATGTACATC
>JANRET010000048.1 GCA_030725885.1 Microbacteriaceae bacterium
AACCCTGACGCCATCGTTCTCATCACCTTCGAAGAGCTCAAGACGATTGCTCCGAAGCTCATCGGTGGCGGATTCCCCGCGGACAAGGTCTACCTGGTTGACGGAAACGTCGCGAACTACTCGGAAGACTTCCAGGCGGGACTCCTCGAAGGATCGAAGGGTACGGTCCCCGGACTGAACCTCGACACCATCGCGGACTTCACCTCCGCAATGAACGACAACTGGGTTGCTGAAGGCAACGCAGACCTCGCTAATGTCTTCGCTTACGGCCCCGAGGCCTATGACGCGATCGTCCTCCTTGCACTCGCTGCACTGGAAGCCGGATCGGTCGAGGGTGTCGACATGGCTGCGAAGCTCCAGGAAGTTTCTGGTGGATCCGGTGACGGAACCACGTGCACCACGTTCGCGGAATGCGCCGACATCATCATTGGTGGCGGAACTGCAGACTACGACGGTGTGTCGGGTCCCATTACCTTCAACGAAGTTGGAGACCCCACCGAAGCATCGATTCAGGTCTACCAGTTCGTTAACGACAACACCGCTGTTCCGTTTGCTGGCTAATTAGCCATCACACTGAATCGGTGATTCAGGGAGGCCCCGGGTTCGCCCGGGGCCTCTTCTGTTTAACCAGAGAAACTTCAACGGCGGTTGTACAAAAAACAAGCGGGGTCGACCCGATGGTCGACCCCGCCGAAATTGTGGGCTAGGCGCCGAGCGTACCGAGGTACAGTCCGATTACCTTTGGGTCGTTGAGAAGGTCACGTCCGCTGCCGTTGTAGGCGTCTTTGCCCTGATCGAGGACATAACCGCGGTCGCAAATCTGAAGGCAACGACGAGCATTCTGCTCGACCATGATCGTAGTAACACCCGCCTTGTTGATTTCTGATACGCGAATGAACGCTTCGTCTTGACGAACGGGCGACAACCCGGCGCTGGGCTCATCGAGCAATAGAACCGTGGGGTCCATCATGAGCGCTCGGCTCATGGCGACCATCTGGCGCTCACCGCCCGACAGTGACCCCGCGCGTTGCTTCAGACGTTTGCCCAGTTCCGCGAAAATTCCCGTGACGAACTCAAGCCTCTCGGCGTAGGCACCCGGACGCTGATACAGACCCATCTGCAGGTTTTCCTCGATGGTGAGACTCGGGAAAACGTTGTTCGATTGCGG
Organism: Microbacteriaceae bacterium; assembly: GCA_030725885.1. GTDB lineage: Bacteria > Actinomycetota > Actinomycetes > Actinomycetales > Microbacteriaceae > MWH-TA3. The sequence continues at coordinate 1,169 of JANRET010000048.1, forward strand.
AACGAAACCGACACCGCGCGAAACCAACTGGTTTGCCTTGAGTCCCGTGATGTCATCCCCGTTGAGGGTGATTGACCCCTCCCGCACTTTCACAAGACCGAAGATGGCCTTGAGGAACGTGGATTTTCCGGCACCGTTCGGGCCGATGATTCCGATTAGTTCACCCTTGTTGGCGTAAAGATTGGTGCCGTTGAGAATGTTGACACCGGGCAGATAACCGGCGTACAGGTCTTTGGTCTCGACGACCGGAACTTCCGTTTTCGCGGCCATTTACTTCTCCTTCGAAATCTTCGGCAGCGTGATCCGTCCTGTGACGGTGCCCAGGTCGACGTCCTGGTGGCTTCCGAGGTAGGCGTCGATCACAGCGGGGTTCTTCATGACTTCGTCCGGGGCTCCTTCAGCAACAACGCGACCTTCGGCCATCACGATCACCCAATCCGCGATGTGCCGGACCATGTGCATGTCGTGCTCGACAAAAAGAACGGTCATTCCCTGTGCCTTGAGACCGAGGATGTGTTCCAACAGTGATTCCGTGAGCGCGGGATTCACGCCGGCCATTGGCTCGTCCAGCATCACGAGCTCTGGGTCGGTCATGAGCGCACGCGCCATCTCAAGAAGTTTTCGTTGCCCGCCCGAGAGCGACGCGGCGAAGTCGTCTTTCTTGGTGTCGAGTTTGAAGCGTTGGAGAATCTCGGTCGCCTTGGCCTCGATTTCTGTTTCCTTCTTTGTCCAGAGGAACGGAAAGAGACTCGCGCTGAGTTTCTCCCCCGACTGTTCGGTGCTTCCCAGTTTCATGTTGTCCATTACCGTGAGCAGACCGAGCGCTTTAGTCAGCTGGAACGTGCGAATGAGTCCTCGCCGTGCCACACGAAAAGCCGAAACTTTGGCGAGCGATTTGCCGTTGAAGGACCATTTCCCCTCGTTCGGCTGGTCGAAGCCCGTCAGGAGGTTGAAGAAAGTGGTTTTTCCGGCGCCATTCGGTCCAATCAACGCGGTGATGGCGTTGCGCGGGATCTCGACGTGGTCCACGTCGACGGCGACGAGACCGCCAAATTGACGGCGGACACCGTCGGCAATCAGGATCGGGTCCTTCTTGGCGACGCCCGGCTTGATCTCGCCGACGTGGAGTCCCGTCGATTTGATGGGGCTGGAGGAGGTGGGCTTACTTGACAAAGGTCAACTCCTTCTTGTTTCCAAAGAGCCCCTGCGGCCGGAATACCACGAGGAGCACGAGCGCGAAGCCGACGATGATGAACTTAATTTGTGCGGCCTGGATCGTGGTGAACGGCATGAGCCCAACGCTCGCCAGGGCCGGGAACAACAACCCCAGGAAGGCCTGGAGCACCCAGAAGATGATGGATCCGGCGAGAGGTCCGAAGACCGTTGCGGCGCCCCCGAGCAGCAGTGCAGTCCACAGGAAGAACGTGAGCGACGTCACGTAGACGCTCGAGTTGACGTTCGTCGCGAAGGCGAGCATCAGACCACCCAAGGCGCCGAGGACACCACCGATGATGAGAACCTGCAACTTGTAGGCGAAGACGTTTTTTCCGAGTGAACGGACGGCGTCCTCGTCTTCGCGGATTCCCTTGATCACTCGACCCCACGGGGAGTTCACAAGACGCCAGACGACGAAAATCGCGATGGCCAGGATGAGAATTCCAACGATTCGGAGGTACCAGGTGCGCTCATTGTCGAGGAACGGAACGAAACCGTAAACTCCCTCGGGAATGGGGTTTCCCTCATTGAATCCCCCCGCACCGACGGTGGGGTTGGTCACGGTGCCACCGGGGCCGTTAAAGCCCGATAGGCCATCCGCCGAGCCGGTGACGCCTCCAAAGGCGGAACTAAGGAGCATCAGTCGAACAATTTCCGCCGCGGCGATAGTCACGATGGCGAGGTAGTCACCGCGAAGGCGCAGCGTGGGAATGCCCAGAATGAGAGCGAACACGATGGAGGCGGCGATTCCCACGAAGGCGGCGAAATACCACGGCAGTCCGAAAGTGAGGACCCCGATCGCGTACCCGTAGGCGCCGAGCGCCATGAAGCCGGCCATACCCATATTCAACAGACCGCCGTAACCGAAGTGGAGTGCGAGTCCGAGCGTCGCCAAGGCATACGCGATGGTGGTGGGGGCGAGGATAAATGACGCTGATGAGAGGAAAATTCCGAGGATGTCCATGGGCTATCCCACCCTTTCCTTTCGTCCGAGGATTCCTTGAGGTCTAAAGAGCAGAATGCCGATCAGGACGACGAGCGCTCCGACATATTTGAGGTCCGACGGAATGACCAGACTAGAAGATTCGACGAGGATTCCGACGATAAGCGACCCGACCAGCGCGCCATAGGCGGTGCCGAGGCCACCGAGCGTGGTCGCCGCAAAGATAAGAAGAAGGATCTGTCCTCCCATGTCCCAGCGAATTCCGGGACGGAAGTAGGCCCAGAGGATACCCGAGAACCCAGCGAGAACGGACCCGATAATCCAGACGATGCGAACCACCCCGTCGACGTCGATTCCGGACGATGCGGCAAGGCCGGGGTTGTCCGAAATGGCGCGAGTGGCCTTTCCCACTTTCGAGCGGTTGAGCCACAGCGCAAAAAGCATGATGAGGATCACCGAAATACTCATGCTCGCGATGTCGATGGCACTCAGGGTTACCGATCCGAACAGCGCGAACCGTTCGGCGTCCGACCCGGGCAATTGCTCGGTGGACCCTCCGATGAAGAACTGGTAGAGGTAGCGGACCCCGAGCGACAGTCCGATAGACACAATCATGAGTTGGACTAATCCCATCCCTCGACGCCGAAGTGGCGCCCACAACGCTGCGTCTTGACCCCAACCGAGGGCGGCCGAGAGGACGAGCGCGAGAATTATGGCCAGCCACAGTAGGTCGCCACCCATCAGTGCAACAAGTCCGTAGGTGGCGACGGCTCCGAAGGTGACCAGTTCGGCGTGGGCGAAGTTGGAAATTCCGGTCGTTCCGTAAATCAGTGAGAGCCCTACTGAGGCAAGTGCCAGCATGAGCCCGAAGTTGATTCCCGAGATAAGTCGCTGGACCACCTGATCAAAAATGCTGGTGGTCTTGCGCTCGCCTTGACCGATGAAGAAGTTCATCGTGGTGCGCCCGCCAGGTCCGACGGTCACGGTCTGGACACTTGCCTCGACGAATTCCGTAGCGGGGTTGTCGATCACGGCAACCCCGTCGGGCAACGTCATCTCATCCACGGTGACGGTGTAGTCGGCAAGTTTCTCGGGGACGCCCACGGTGTACTTGCCGTCTGCGTCGGTGAGCACGGTTGCGACAAACCCCGCAGGACCGGTCATCGAAATGCTGACTGCGGGGATACCGACGCCCTTGTTTTGGACGTTGCCGCTGATCTTGAAAGGCAGTTCGGCGTTGACAACATCGGCGTGTGCCGGGGTGCCAAGGGCGAGTACGCCGAAGGCAAGGACAAAGGCTCCGAGAGCGCTGATGAAACGTGAAACTCGTGGTTGCACCGTTGAATTGGTCCTCATGAGACCTCCTGCTTGGGCTCGGTGGCAACAGTGCCACTGAGTGTTAGGAACAAAGACAGAGCGCGGTTTCGAGACTGCGCCACGAAAACACTACCTTTCCCATTATGTCGGGAAACCTTCCTGTTTGGGAACCCGACTACGATAAAAGTTACCAAACCTCATTGGCGAAGACGCACGATACGAGCGGAAGGGGCCCGTGTTGACCATCCACGATCCATTCGGATTCACCGGGTTGACCTATGACGATGTGATGCTGTTACCCGCTCACACTGATGTGATTCCCAGTGAAGCCAACACCTCGAGCCGGCTGACGAAACGCATCTCGTTGTGGGCGCCGATTGTGTCGAGCGCAATGGATACAGTGACGGAAGCTCGGATGGCTATCGGAATGGCGCGTCAGGGTGGAATCGGAATCATCCACCGCAACCTTTCTATCGACGACCAAACTGCGCAGGTGGACAAGGTCAAGCGGAGCGAATCGGGAATGATTTCCAATCCGGTCACCACGACCCCCGCCGTCTCTGTTGCCGATGTCGATCGCCTCTGCGGGCAATTCCGCGTATCGGGCCTACCCGTCATCGATGACGCCGGAACACTCGTCGGAATCATCACAAACCGGGACATGCGGTTTGTCCCGCGTGACGCTGCCGAGACTACCTTGGTCAAGGACGTCATGACACCCATGCCGCTCATCACCGGACGGGCGAACATTGGAGATGACGAGGCGGTCGCACTTTTTGCCGAACACAAGATTGAAAAATTGCCGCTCGTCGACGATGCGGGCAAACTAATCGGGCTCATCACGGTCAAGGATTTTGAGAAAAGTGAAAAGTACCCGAACGCGACGAAAGATGACGAAGGTCGGCTTCGCGTCGGAGCGGCGATCGGTTTTTTCGGGGATGCCTGGGAACGTGCGTGCGCACTGCGTGACGTCGGTGTCGACGTGCTCGTCGTAGACACAGCGAATGGTGATTCCGCCGGAGTGCTGGACATCGTCACAAAGTTGAAGTCAGACAAATCGTTTGCGCACATCGATGTGATCGGTGGAAACGTCGCGACCGAAGAGGGTGCCGCTTCGCTCGTCGCAGCGGGTGTTGACGCGGTCAAGGTCGGGGTCGGTCCGGGGTCGATCTGCACCACCCGAATCGTCGCCGGAGTCGGAGTTCCCCAAATCACCGCCATTTACGAAGCCGCAAAAGTGGCACGCGCCGCCGGGGTTCCCGTGATTGCCGACGGAGGACTGCAGTATTCGGGGGACATCGCCAAAGCGCTCGTCGCGGGCGCCGATGTCGTCATGCTCGGATCACTTCTGGCAGGTACCGACGAAAGCCCCGGTGATCTTGTTTTCGAAAACGGTAAGCAGTTCAAGGCCTATCGCGGAATGGGGTCACTGGGTGCGCTTCAGACGCGCGGCACCAAGACGTCGTATTCACGAGACCGCTATTTTCAAGCCGATGTCCCCGGCGACGACCAACTCATCGCCGAGGGAATCGAAGGGCGGGTGGCCTATCGGGGCCCGCTCGCATCAGTGATGTACCAGTTGCTGGGGGGCTTACGTCAGTCGATGTTTTACACCGGCGCCCGCACCATCACCGACCTCAAGGCGAATGGCAAGTTCGTTCGGATCACCCCGGCCGGACTCAAAGAATCGCACCCGCATGACATTCAGATGATTGTCGAAGCCCCGAACTACAAGCGTTAGGCGACCTGTTATGTCGGACATTGAAATCGGTCGCGCCAAGCGCGGGCGCCGCGCCTATTCGTTCGACGACATCGCCGTCGTCCCCAGTCGACGAACTCGTGACCCGGAAGTCGTGAGCACCGCATGGTCGATCGACGCCCACAAGTTCGACATCCCGGTTCTTGCCGCGCCGATGGATTCGGTCGTGTCACCGCGCACCGCGATCACGATCGGAAAGCTTGGCGGAATCGGAGTGCTCAACCTCGAGGGATTGTGGACGAGATACGACGCACCCGACGCGGTCATTGAGCGGATTCGCGAACTGCCGGTGGATATTGCCACGGCAGAGATGCAAAAAATCTACGCCGAGCCGATCAAACCCGAACTCATCGTGCAGCGCCTTGCCGAAATTCGCGACGCGGGGGTCCCCGTCGCCGGAGCACTCAGCCCCCAGCGCACCGCCGAGTTCAGCGACACCGTCACCCGAGCCGGCGTTGACCTGTTTGTGATTCGGGGAAACACGGTCAGTGCCGAACACGTTTCCCCGTCGGGCGAACCACTCAATCTCAAACAGTTCATTTACGAACTCGACGTTCCCGTCATCGTGG
>JANRET010000049.1 GCA_030725885.1 Microbacteriaceae bacterium
CGGCGATGAGGGTGCCGATGCCGAGCGGAGCGATCAGAACGGCGCCGACGAGGTGGATCCACCACAGGACGGTGGGAGTGGACGCGCCGATGCGCTTGAGAAGAAGGGTCCAACTCGCGTGAGCGACCGCCCCTCCCGCCACGAGCAGGAGGACAATCGGACTAATTGCTGACCACCGTGCCGATGTGCTCGCCGCGGATTGCCTTGACGATACTTCCGCTCGGCTCCATCCCGAAGACGCGCATCGGAAGGTTGTTGTCGCGACAGAGCGCGAATGCGGTCGCGTCGATGACCTTGAGTCCCTGCTCGAGCGCCTGGGAGTAGGTGATCGAGTCGATTTTTTTAGCAACCGCGTTGGTGCGCGGGTCGTCGTCGTAGACGCCGTCGACTACGTTTTTCGCGACGAGCACCTCGACCGCGCTGATTTCAAGAGCTCGTTGGGCGGCGACGGTGTCCGTCGAAAAGTACGGAAGTCCGGCGCCGGCGCCGAAAATCACCACGCGTCCTTTCTCCAAGTGACGAATTGCACGGAGCGGAATGTACGGCTCGGCGACCTGCGTCATCTCAATGGCAGATTGTACGCGGACGGGTTGTCCCGCTTGTTCGAGGAAATCCTGAAGGGCGAGGGCGTTCATCACTGTACCCAGCATCCCCATATAGTCGGCGCGCGAGCGATCCATTCCGCGCTGGCTGAGTTCTGCGCCGCGAAAGAAATTTCCCCCACCAACAACGATGGCAACTTCGACTGTCTTCGCGGCCTCGGCGATTTCGCGGGCAATCGCGCTGACGATGTCGGGATTGACGCCCAGGGTCCCCCCGCCAAACGCTTCACCGGACAGTTTGAGAAGGACTCGGCGCGTCGACATGGAACCTCACTTTCAAGCCCCACATTACTCAGATTCGACGGTGAAAGGACGAAGGGCGGCTCGCGTTTCCACGAACCGCCCCTCGGTGAAACGAGTTAGGCGCCGACCTTGAAACGGGCGAAGCCCGAAACGGCGAGTCCCGCCTGGTCCAGAACCTGCGTGATCGACAACTTGTTGTCCCGCGCGTAGTCCTGTTCGAGAAGTGCGACCTGCTTGAAGAAGGCGCCGAGGCGACCCTCGACGATCTTGGGCAGAGCAGCTTCGGGCTTGCCTTCGCCACGCGAAATTTCTTCGACGATGCGGCGCTCGGCCTCGACCGCGGCGGCCGGAACCTCATCCGTGGTCAGGTATTGAGGGTCGGCGAACGAAATGTGCTGGGCAATCGCGCGAGCGGTTTCCTCGTCCTTGCCCTCGTAGGCGACGACAACACCGACCTGCGGGGGCAGGTCCTTGCTCGTGCGGTGAAGATAGACAGCGAATTGAGAACCGGGCACCTTCGCCACGCGGCGAAGTTCGACCTTCTCACCGATGATGGCGGCATCGTCTGCGATGCGATCGGCGACACTCTGGCCGCCGACAGCCGCCGCAAGAGCGGCGTCGGTCGAATCCGCACCGGCCGCCGCAACGGCCTCGAGCACGACGTCGGCAAGAGCGATGAACTTGTCGTTCTTCGCCACGAAGTCGGTCTCGCACGCGAGTTCAATGAGGTACACCGCGTCAGCGGTCTCTTTCGCGGCCACGAGGCCTTCACTCGTCGAGCGGTCCGCGCGCTTGGCGTTTCCCTTTGCCCCCTTGAGTCGAAGGATCTCTACCGCTTTTTCCATATCGCCATCGGCTTCGACGAGGGCGTTTTTGGTGTCGACCATTCCGGTGCCGAGACGCTCGCGGAGGGCCTTGACGTCGTCCAGTGAGAAGTTAGCCATTGGTGTACTTTCTGTGAGAATTATTTGTCGGTGGCAGTGGTGTCGGCGTCATCCGTGGCGGGTGCGTCGGCCGGAGCCTCCACCTCCGCGGCAGGTGCGGCTTCGTCCACGAGGGGTGCTTCCGCAGCAGGCGCCTCCGCCTCTGCAACCGGTGCCTCTGCGACCGGTGAATCCGGGGTGACCGCGGCGACCTCGCCGAGGAGTTCGCGCTCCCAATCGGCCAGCGGCTCGACAGCAGAGACGTTTCCGGCCGCTGCGGGCTTGTCGTGGCGAATGACGAGACCCTCGGCGACCGCATCGGCAATCACGCGTGTGAGCAAGCCCACCGAGCGAATCGCGTCGTCGTTTCCGGGAATCGGGAACTGGATTTCGTCGGGATCCGCGTTGGTGTCGAGGATTCCGACGACGGGAATTCCGAGTTTCGCCGCCTCGCTCATCGCGAGGTGCTCGCGCTTTGCGTCGACGACCCAAATCGCGCTGGGGGTCTTGGTGAGGTTACGGATTCCACCGAGCGACTTGTGGAGCTTGTCGAGCTCGCGACGCTTCATCAGGAGTTCTTTTTTGGTGAAACCCTTGGTGGTGTCCTCGAAGTCGACCTGTTCCAGTTCCTTCATGCGCTCGAGGCGACCGAGGACCGTCTGGAAGTTGGTGAGAAGTCCACCGAGCCAGCGCTGGTTGACGTAGGGCTGACCGACCCGACCGGCTTCGGCGGCGATGGACTCCTGCGCCTGCTTTTTGGTCCCGACGAACAGGACCGACCCGCCGCGGGCGACGGTTTCGCGAACGAATTCGTATGCCGCGTCGATGTGCGCAAGTGACTGCTGCAGGTCGATGATGTGAATACCCGAGCGCTCGGTGAGGATGAATCGCTTGACCTTCGGGTTCCAACGCTGAGTCTGGTGTCCGAAGTGAACGCCGCTGTCCAGCAGCTGGCGGATTGTGACGACGGCCATGGCCGTTCTCCTTTTGTTGTGGTTGACGCACAGACGGATGTCTGGCCCTGGTGTCCTTACCGATTCCTCCCCGAGGGGACCAATGGTTTCGTGTAGTTTCTGGACACGCGAATTCGCCCACCGAAATGGGCGTGCTCTCAGTGTACAGGCTGTCCACACCAGGCGGAAACCGCAGTTTTCCCCCGAAATCAGCGAGCGCCTCTCGATCAGGGTCGGGCATATTCCACAGTTGATCCATGACCGCAATCGGCCGGATTCCCCCACTTCTCTTCGCGCTCTTCGCCGTAACGGTCGCGCTGATGTCGGCGGGTCGCTCGGACGCGGTGTCACGCTGGGTGTGGCCGCTCGTCGGTGAGGTGATTCACGGATTCGAGCGCCCCGCGACAGCGTGGGCAGCGGGACACCGCGGGATCGACATTCAGGCTCTGCCTGGGTCCGAGGTTCGCGCCCCCGTCACAGGGCGCATCACCTTTGTCGGGCCGGTCGCCGGTCGCGGCGTCATTGTTCTTCGTACCCTAGAGGACGACGACGTGACACTCGAGCCGATCGAGCCCGCTGTTGTACTGGGTGATGTCGTGAACGCGGGTGACATCGTCGGATTTCTTCGGGGTGGGCACCTAGGGCGCAACGCGCTCCACCTGGGAATTCGGGTGAAAGGCGAATATGTCAATCCGATTCCGTTTCTACCTCTTCAGCCGCGGATTGTTGTGTACGACTCGTGGCTCGATTCTTATGCCCTGGGATGAGCGGATGCGTAAGCCTTTGTGAGTCTCTCCTGTGAAACATGGGTATAAATCTGTGTGGTTCCGACGCTCGAATGCCCGAGAATTTCCTGGACGCTGCGCAGGTCCGCTCCACCGTCGAGCAAATGAGTTGCCGCGGTGTGCCTCAGGATGTGCGGACCTTTGGGTCCAGAACCCGGCATCGCCCCGATGATCGCGGAAACCACGCCATAAACCGTTCGTGTCGTCAGCGGTTTACCGCGCGCGCCCACGAACAGATGGGACGTCGCGTCACTCACCGGAAGTTTCGGGCGTGCCTCATCGCGATAGGCCAATAGTGCCTCCCGCGCGGGAATACCGAAGGGGACAATTCGCTCTTTCGAGCCTTTCCCGAGAACCCGAACGGTTGAGTCTGCCCAATCGATGTCGTCCAGACGAATTCCGACGAGTTCCGAAACCCGAATCGCGGCGGCGTAGAGCAATTCCCAGATTGCGAGGTCACGCACGGCAATCGGGTCACCGCCCCGTGCCGTCGCGGATAAGTCGTCGAACACGTGGCCCATCGCGGTTTCCGCGACGACCCGGGGGAGGCGTCCGGGCTTTTTCGGTGCCGAGAGCCTCGCCGCGACATTCGAGGGAACGTCACCGCGGGCGTGCGCCCAACCGAAAAAAGATTTAACCGCCGATACGCGACGACCGATGGAGCTCGGCGCGTTGCCCGCCGTCGACATCGACCACACCCAGGCCCGGCAGTCCTCGAGAGTGACGTCGGCGAGTGGGGTTGACTCGGCCGACCTGAGCGACTGCACAAACAGGTCAAGGTCGCCGCGGTACGCGCGCGCGGTGTGTGAACTTGCCCCACGCGCTCCCTCTAACTCGAGCAGGAAACGCTCGACAGACTCGTCGACTCTCATGTCCACCAGTGTGCGCGGGGAAACCCGGTTTTAGGTGCTGGACACACCCGTTTTGCGCGGGAGCCACATGCGCTCGCCGACGAGGAAGGTGAGCGACGGGACGACGACCGTGCGGACCAGCAGCGTGTCGAGCAACACACCGACACAGACGATGACACCGATCTGGGTCAGGGTGATCAGCGGAAGAACACCAAGGACGGCGAACACCGCGGCAAGAAGGACACCGGCGCTGGTGATGACGCCACCCGTTGCGCCGAGCGCTGCGACCATGCCCTGCTTGATTCCAACGGGTTTGCCGTTCACGATGATTTCCGCTTCCTCTTTCACACGCGTCATCAGGAACATGTTGTAGTCGATTCCCAAAGCGACCAGGAAGAGGAAGGACAGCACCAGCACGTTTCCGTCGAGCGCGGGGAAGCCCCAGATGGTCTGGAACAGCGCCCAGGAGGCTCCGAGCGCCGCAAAGTACGACGCAACGACCGTGGCGAGCAGGATTACCGGGGCTACGAGTGAACGGAGGACGAGGATGAGGACGAGCAACACGGCCGCGAGAACGGTGGGGAACACCAGACCCTGGTCGGCTTCAATCGCGAGTTCGGTGTCGAGAACCTGTGCGTCACCACCACCGACCAGGGCTTTACCATCTCCGACCGAGTCCAAACCAACACGAAGATCGGCGATTGATGTTTTAGATTCGTCGGACTCCGCGCCGAAGTCAAGCGTCGCGGTGATCTGAGTCCAGCCATCGATCGACTCACCCACGGTAGAGAACGTCGGTTCGGGTTCTGGCGCCGGTGCAACGACTGGACCAGGAATGGGCGGGCCCGTCACAAGTGGCGGCGGAACAATCTCGACGAGGATGTCGCTGTTGTCGTCGAGGAATGCCTGCACGGCTTCGACATCATCCTCGGATGCCATGACGGTGAACCCGGAACCCTGGAATTGTTCGAACTTTTCGGTCAGCGTTTCGATGCCGATGACAGCGCCGGGCTTGGTGAGAAACCGTTCGTTCGCCGTGAGCCCGGTCTGAATTCCGAGTGCCGGCAGCGCAAGCCCGATTGCAAGAACCGCGGACCCGATGCTGAAAAGTACGGGGCGCAGAGAGATTGTTCTTCCCGCTCGCGCCCACAGGCTCTCTCGCCTCGGCTTCGAGCCAAATTGGGGGGTCAACGGCCAGAAAATCCAGCGCGGCCAAATCACCAGAGCGAAGGGCAACACGATGATGCCCGCGATCATGGCGACGGCAATTCCCACGAAACCGGCGAGGCCGAGGTTGCGGCTCGAGTCCAATTGAGCGAACCAGAGAACCACCATGGCCACGAGTACCGTTCCGCCCGACGCGAGGATGGCGGGCGCGGTACCGCGGACGGCCTTCGCCATCGCGTCGGCACGGGACTCAAACTTGAGCAGTTCTTCGCGATAACGCGAGATGATGAGGAGCGCGTAGTTCGTCCCCGCGCCGAAGACAAGTACCGACAGAATTCCCGTGGTCGACCCGTCCAGTTGTCCACCGAGCAATTGGGCCGTTTTTTCCGCCATGGCGCCCGCGAGGAAGTCCGCGAGTCCCACAACGAGAAGCGGAATGATCCACAAAACGGGCGAACGATAGGTGACGAGCAACAGCAGAATCACGACGCTCGCCGTGACCAAAAGCAGCGTGAAGTTTGCGCCTGCGAAGACGTTGGAAATGTCGACGACGAAACCCTCGGGTCCCGACAGGAACACGTCAACACCCGACAATCCGGCTTCGGATGTGTCGCGGATGTCGTTGTACCGTTCTTTTTGCTCGTCGACCACATTCGTCTTCTCGAGCGGAATAATCGCCGAGGCGGTGGTCCCGTCGTCGGAAACGAGTGCGGGAATCGCCACGGGGATGTCCGTGTAGTCGGCAAAGACCTCGGCGACGTTCTCGTTGATGGTGGTGAGTTCTGCGTCGCTCAGCTCGGACGCCTTCGTGAACACCAAAAACATCGAAGTTCCCGCAGTGTCGGGGAACTCGGCAACAATTCGGGCGACCTCGGCCGATTCCGACGCCGTCGGAGCGCCCGATTCGGGGGCGGTATCTTCCTCCGTTGTCGCCGACAACAGGAACATGACCCCCGCGAGTGCGGTCGATAAAACCATCGCGATGAGTGCGGGCCAGAAGCGGTACGTCTTGTTCAAAAACATGAGGGTCTCTCCGTGTATCACTCGTCACGCTCGCGGTGACGACGTATTCTCAGCGTACCGAAAACCGTCACGTTATAGGGCTGCCGACTGATTTCGCTCGGCGGTGTTGAATTCCGAGTTCTTGTTCGACACCATCTCTCGAATCTCGGCCTCGGTCATCGCGTCCGCCATCACCCGAAGCGCGGCGGGATACCCGGCGATTTGCTCGTACTGTTCGACTGGCACAATCGAATGGACCACGTCGTGGTCATACACGTGGACCAGATTGATGGACTGTGCGCCGTCGACCGCACTGAGAAGGACCGACTTGTCCGCCCCCATATCGACGGTGTAACAGGTTGCACTGGCGACACC
>JANRET010000050.1 GCA_030725885.1 Microbacteriaceae bacterium
CGTCAAGCTCGTGCCAAACACACCCGTCCCCGAAATAGACGGAGTTCCCTGGGACAGTGTCAAGAGTGGCTCTCCGGCAACAAGAATTCGATACTCTCCGCGGCTTCCATAATCCGAATAACCGGTCTCAGCCCCCGAACCATATCCGACACCGTCAACCTCGAGGTAATAAATCGAGCCTGGCGTTGTTGTTGCGGTCAAGGACGCATCGAGCCCCGTCGCCACATAATCGCTCGATCGAAACAGGTTGGGATTCGTTGTGGACACCAGGGTTCCGGTGGAATCAAATAATTTGAGTTGCACATCAAGGTTTGGGCTCACCGAGGGGAATGTCACAGAAATGTCGTGGGATGAAGCCGAAGCGGTGAATGAAAAGTAATCGACATCCGCCCGAGTGGTGATAATGCCTTCATCTTCGAGCCCGAGGGTAAGTGCGGTCGACGTGGCGCGACTATCACCGTGGTCGTCGTCGCGAATCGGCAAACCAAAAGACGTTGCAACGGCAAAATCATCCTGGGTTTGGTTTCCGTCGGTATACGAGCCGTTGGAAAATTGGACCAACGGCTGGTAGTAACCGACTCCCATAATGGGCGCCCAACCATCGCGCCCAACGTAATATCCAGTGGTCACGTCTCCGACGAGGGTTCCGTCATGGCTGAGACCGACGTTGTGTCCGACCTCGTGGCTCACGACGTCTGACATGAACTTGCCGTTCCTCCCGGCCACTCCGAAATTCAATGAAGGGCCTAGATACGTATTGAACCCAGGGTAGTCAAACACTCCCACGTACGCTATCCCCCCGCATCCACAACCAGCAGCGATGACGTTTGCCCCGTCGGTGATCACGGCCCGCACTCCGTAGATGAGGTCGCTTGAGTCGGTACGGTCAATCGCCGATTGGTCCGGTTCCTCGGTAGTTACGTTGACCGCGAAGGGAGCGTAGTCCTCGGCCACCGCCGACCAGGTGTCGATGATGTTTTGCCGCTCCAGATTGGAGAACGTCGTTGTGTCACCGTCGTCGCTGTAGGGCGGCATTTGCATCTGTTCGTTGGTGTAGTCGTCGGCGGTGTCGGCGGTGTTCTTGTCCTGCCAAATCGTGCCGACCAACGAATGGCCCGTGAAATCCAGATAAATGGTCCGATTCGCTCCCGGCAGGCTGTTCAACAGGAAAGCGTCAGCTAGGGGGATGTCGGCGACCGGGGTTGCCGCCTGCGGTGATCCGAGGTCGGGGGCAATTTCGTTGTGTTCTGGCTCGATAACGAGCACCCGCCCAAACCTATCAACCCGGACTGATTCATCTGCGACCGCTGAATCCCACGACTTTCGAGCGATTCGCGTGCTCGGCATCCAGTCTTTGGGGTCGCGCGCTCCTGCGCTCGCGTACTCGGCCAGGGATTGATAACGGTCAAAGAACAACGAGCGACTGTCCGCCTCGGCCGACGTTGCCGACACATTCGGTGCGAGAATCGTTACCCCAAGGGCAAAGACAATGCTCGTCACGACGATTTTGCGAGGGAGTTTGATCACGTTGATGCCCTTTCCTTGTTAAGTTTTCGAAGGTGTACCCAACGTTACCCCACGATGGTCTGAAATCCTCATGAATGGTTGTGAATTCAGAATCAACCCGATTTTTCAAAGGTTTCCTTCATTGTGGCTGGTCCGTGGCCGCAACATCCACCGACGATTCGCGCCCCTAACGCGGCCCATTCGGCAACGTGGTCGGTTGTCAGAGCGGCGGGCTGGCCCATCCACGACATCGAATCGGAATCCCAGGCCTGTCCCGCGTTGGGATAAACGACGAACGGCAAATCCGTTTCGACACCCGACAGTGTTGGCGTGATGACGGACACGGGCGAACAATTGATACCAACTGCGATGGCGCCGGAATTTTCCGAAACGAGTGCGCAGGCATCGGCGAAGGTTCCGCCGCCGGCAATAATCCCTGGCATAGAAACAGTGAACGCCACCCAGAAAGGAATGTCCGCGTTCTTGGACCCGATTAGTTCGAGAATGACCTGCACCTCGGCGAGGTCGGGCATTGTTTCCATCGCGAGTAGGTCGGGTTCCGTGGCCAGAAGCACGTCGAGTCGGCGGTCGTGAAATTCGCGGATGACCGAGTCCGAGACTCCGTAGTTCCCGTGAAACTCGGATCCGTCATTGAGAAAAGCGCCGTACGGCCCAATACTGGCCGCGACGAGAGTCCCCTCGTCGGCCGCCAACCGCGCGGCAGTCGTCGAATTCCGCAGAGCGCGTTCGGTGTCTTCGTCGGACCAGTCCGCTCGCCGACCACCCTCGAACGACAACTGGTAAGAACCTGTGATGATGATGTCGGCGCCCGCGTCCACGAATTGGCGGTGCGCTTCGGTCACGGCGCCCGGGTTGGATAACAACAATTCGCCCGTCCACATTGACCCTCCGACGGAATGTCCATTCGCCTCGAGCGCCGTCGACAATCCGCCGTCCAGACGCAACACGGTCGAGTCGGTCACTGCCGTTCCTCGGCGAGTGAATTTCCCCCATCCACAACGAGCATCTGACCGGTGACGTATGCTGCTTCGGTGCTCGCGAGGAACGCAACGCACGCTGCGACTTCATCGGGGGTGGCCGAGCGCCCGACCGGAACGCCGAGTCCCTGTTTCGCCTCGTCCGCGGTTTGTGATGCCGTGGCAATCCAGCCGGGCGCGACCGCGTTGCAGGTAATCCCGAATCGGGCTTCGTCGATTGCGAGCGAACGCGTGAGCCCCACCATTCCCGCCTTGGTTGCGGCGTAGGCCGCGTCGTTTTTCATTGCCATCAGTGGACCGGTGACGGACGTCACCGAAACAATCCGACCTGAGCCGCTGAGTCGCAGTGCGGGCAGCGACGCTTTGGACACGAGGAACGCGGTGGTCAGATTCCGAGCGACGGCTGAGTCCCAATCGGCGAGAGACAGGTCGAACACCGACCCCGATTCGCCGGATGTTTCCATGGGGTTCGCAACGCTGGTCATGCCGGCGTTGTTGACGACGATGTCGAGTCGATGCGCCATTGACAACACCTCGACAAAAAGTTCCGCGACCTGGGATTCAACCGTGAGGTCAGCGACGGCCGCGCGGGCGTCGACGCCGGAAGCGCGAAGCTCCTGCGCGCGATCGTGAACTCGGTCACTGGCTCCCGTCACAACAACAGCGGCGCCCATCCGTCCGAGTAAACGTGCGGTTGCGAAACCAATCCCACTGTCGGAACCAGCGCCCGTGACGAGTGCGACGCGCCCGTCCAGTCGAAAAGGGGCGTTATCGGTCATGGCTCCACCGTATCCGAGGGGACGGTTATTGCGGTCGGCCGCCGGCCATGAGCGACATGCTGATAGACAACATCGCCCGGTGAAGTCGTGTGACGAGTTCGCCCTGTCGTATGCCCAAATCCTGTGAAACGTCGGACATCGTCCGTTTCTCTATGAGCAACCCGCGCGCAACCAGTTGAAGCGCTTCGGGCAGTTCCGACACCGCCTTTTCCAATTGCTCTGCGGGGATTGAGGACAGATCCGGTTCCTCGCCTTCAAACGAGACGTCGAGATCGAAGAAGTTAGCCATGTCGATACCTTTCGTTAGACAAAATTAGCGCGATAGCGCTGGACAACCGAACGCATTCCTATTCCACAGACACCGACCATGTCGCCATCACGGTAGTACCCGAATACGCAATCACCCGAGATTTCCCCGTCGATCAGTTTCACCTCGTCAGCAAGGGACAGCACTCCGTACGCCAAGAGATGGTTGTCGTACTGGTCAGTCCAAAACGAGGGGATCGGCCGGAAGTCCCCTTGGGCGTTGCCGGTGAACACCTGTGCCGCACGTTTTGCGGTTTCGGTGGGGATGTTCCAGTGCTCGATTCGACGACATTCATTGTCGAAAATCGGGTTAGGGAATCGTGCGAGGTCGCCGATGACGAACACGTTGTCCCACACCTCGCCAGTGGATTTCACCGCGCGCAGATCGTTGGTGGTCCGCACACCGGTTGCTAGATCGAGATCGTTCCCCTCGAGCCACTCAGTGTTGTCGTGTGAACCGATCGCCTCGACCAGAACATCGCACGGAATCGTGGTGCCGTCATCGAGCGCGACTCCGTCGACCGCGAGTGTGCCAACGAGGTCGGTCACCGCCGTTTTCATGCGAAAGGTGACTCCCTGGGCTTCGTGTCGTCGTTGCATTTCCGCCGCGAGTTCCGTGCCCAACGGACGTTGCATGGGGTGAGTTCCCGGCGCGACAATGGTGACGTCACAACCCAGTTTCCGAGCCGTCGCGGCGACTTCGCAGCCGATGAACCCGGCGCCCACGATGACCACACGAGCGCCCGGGACAAGTTCACGGCGAAGAGCAATCGCATCATCAAGCGTTCGCACCGCGTGACGACCGCGTAACTCACCGTTCGGGACGGTCAACCGCTTGGAACGCAGCCCGGTTGCGACTACGAGAGCGGAATACGGGTGAACATCGCCGTTCACATCCGTCACGACCGCGTGCTCGAGGTCCGTCGCCTGCACGCGTGTGCCGAACATCCAGTTGACGTCCGCGGTGGAATCTCGTTGTTCGAACGCGACGGCCTCGTGGCTCACCGTTTCGGCAAGCACCTCTTTCGATAAAGGCGGTCGGTTGTACGGCGCGTATGGTTCGTCCCCTATCACCGTGATGGCGCCGGTGTATCCGAAGCGTCGCAGCGCCTCGGCCATGCGCAAACCACCCATCGAGGCGCCCACGATCACAACGGGATGGCTCATCGTGGTTGCTACTCGACGATGGTGATGGCTTGCATCGGGCACACGTCGATCGCGGCCTCAACGTTAGAACGCTCGGAGTCATCGGCCGTCGCCGTGAATTCAAGCTTGTCGTCGTTATTCAGTTTGAACACCGAGGGCGCTTCGAAGACGCACTGTCCATAGTGCTGGCACTTGTTCATGTCGACGTCGATTGTGATCATTCTCTTTCCTCCACTGTTGATGGGTACAGGTCTTTGGATGGTGTGCGGATTCCGCGGAACTCCCAGTCGCCACCCATCGCGGTCGAGACGACCTCTTCGCTCTCGGTGGGTTGTGCGCCGACGTCGGTTCGAATCGGGGTCGGTCCTTCGACAATGTGGTTCGTCAATCGACCAAGACCTTCAACTTCAACCTCGACAACGTCGCCCGGCTGAACGGGCCGTGAATTCGCGGGTGTACCCGCGAACAGCATGTCTCCGGGAACCAGCGTGATGGTGCGCGCAATGTCGGCGACCAGATAGTGCATGTCCCACTCCATGTTGTCGGTGTTGTCTTCCTGTTTGACCTCGCCGTTCACATAGGTTCGAAGCATTTTGTTGCGGAAATCCCAGTCCGTGACCAGTCCGGGACCCACGGGCGCGAGCGTGTCCGACCCCTTGACGCGCAGCATTGAACCGGCATCGGTGTCCCGAAAATCGTGGAGTCCGTAATCGTTACCGACGGAGTATCCCGCAATGTATTCGGCGGCATCCTCCGGGGCGATGTTGCGGCACGTCTTGCCAATCACGATGACGATTTCACCCTCGTAGTTGAGCCACTTGCATCCCGCCGGACGGACCACCGCACCGCGATGAGTGTTCAGCGCCGTGATTGGTTTGTGGAAGTACGTCGGCGCGGCCGGCAACTTGGTCATGAACTCTTGCGTTCGGCTGTCGAAGTTGAGGTGGACCGCGATGATCTTGGTTGGCTCGGCCGGAGCGAGGTGTACCGCGTCCGCGATTGCCACGACACGTCCGTCGTGGGCGACGAGGTCGTCACCCCGGCGCAGAACCTGCGTCGGGTATCCATCGAGGAGGATTCGGCGAAACTCAGTCACGAGACAGCACCAGGTCCTTGGGTCGTGCGAATCCGCCCTCGGGCCTCGGGAACCAGACGTGCACCTGGCCGGTGCCGATCGAGTTCTCGTATTCGCTGTACATCTCGCCTTTCGCGGTGAAGTTCTCTTCCCCCAGCGCGCCCGCCATCGCGAGGTAGTGGTAGAAACCGGCTTCGGGCTTGTACTTCTTGAAGGTGTCGAAGTCATCAAGGATGGCGGCATGGTTGCCCTCCTTCATCCACTCGAGCACCTTGAGGTCGTACTGGTAGGCCTCCGGCGTGTAAATGTTCTTTGGGTCACTCGATTCGTGCTTGCGCAGATCACGGAGCTTGTGGAACGTGTGAGACAACGCGCCAGACGCGAGAAGAAGAACCTTGCGATCGGAGTCGCGAATCGCCTCGCCGAGAGCACGCCCCGCGCGAATGAAATCCTCTGGCGTTCCGGTCTGGCAGACGGACAGCGAAATCCACGCCTTTTCGTCGAGTCCGCGGCCGAGGTAATGCCACAGGTTGACCGTCGCATAAAAAATCGGCAGGTGCGGGTCGGCAATCGGAGTGATCCACGTCCCGTTCTTTTCATCGTAATTAGCAAGGGACTTCGCCAGTTCGGGGTCGCCCTTGATGGCATAAGGAATCTGGGTCATGCCGCGCGGAAGTTCTTCCGAGGTGAACAACCCCGAACGTTCCGCTGCTGACGTCACGACGAACTCGACCGTCGTCGCCCAGTGGCTGTCCAAAACGACGACAGTGTCGTAATCGAGGGTCTCGAAGACGTCGTGACGCAGTTTCCTTAGTCCGGGGACGAGACTGAGTTCTTCGCCGTTGTTGAGCGTCCGCTCGATGATGTTTAGGTACTCTTTTTC
>JANRET010000051.1 GCA_030725885.1 Microbacteriaceae bacterium
CCATAGCTCGGTGGCCATACGCCATCGTCGGCGGTGCGGCTGTCGACGAATGCGGTGAGGTCGGCGCGTAACGCGGTTGCCTGGTCCGTCCACGATGAGTCGGCGGCCCAATCAGTCAGAGCCGCGCTCATTTCCGTGAGAGATTCGCGGGCATCCCCGACGAGCGGAAGCGAGCGGTGCTTGATTGCATCAAACCGAGCCGCATTGACACCGATGAACTGAGCGTCGGGGGCGAAGAGCGTCCACGATCCTGTGGTGAAGTCTTCGAGGCGGGTCCCGACGGCGAGCACGACGTCAGCGCGACTCACCACCTGGTTGGCAGCGTCGGCCCCCGTCACTCCGAGCGGGCCCGAATACCGCGGGTGGCTAGCCAACAACGATGACTTTCCCGCAACAGTTTCGACTACGGGTATGCCGTGTTTCTCGGCGAAATCAGCCAATTGCTCTTCGGCGCGTGAGTAGTGCACGCCACCACCCGCGATGATCACGGGACGCTGTGCGGAACGAAGCGCGGCAACAGCACGCGCGAGTTGTCCCCGGTCGGGCCGTGGCCTCGGGCTTTCGTGAACGGTGACGGCGAAGAAACTCTCGGGGTAGTCGAACGCTTCGGCGGCGATGTCCTGGGGCAACCCGATGAAGGCGGGACCACAATCTCCCAGGTCGAGCATTGTCGCGACCGCCTGAGGAAGCGAGCTGAGAATTTGTGCCGGGTGAGTGATGCGATCCCAGTATCGAACGACGGGTTGGAACGCGTCATTGACGGTGATCGAGGGAACTCCGAAGTGTTCAACTTGTTGCAGCACCGGGTCGGGAAGTCGCGAGACGAAGGTGTCGCCCGCAATGAACAGCACGGGCAGGCGGTTCGACATGGCGACGCCGGCCGCCGTCACCATGTTGGTCGCACCGGGCCCGATGGACGAGGTGCACACCATGATTTGCTGACGACGCGCCGCCTTGGCGAACGCCGCTGCCGCGAGACCCATGCCCTGCTCGTTTTGGCCGCGCCACACCGGCAATTCCTCGCGGTGGGTTTCGAGGGAATGCCCGAGGCTCGTCACGTTTCCGTGCCCGAATATCCCGTAGACACCGGGGAACAGGGGCACGGTGGCGCCGTCGACCACGGTCCGTTGCGCGATGAGGAAGCGAACGAGCGCCTCAGCCGTCGTTAGGCGAATGGTCTTACTTTCCATCAGTATCTCCGGAAAGGTCGACAACGGTTTCCCAGGTCTTGGAATCCCATGAATCGATGAGCGCCTGCTGAACGTTTACGACGTCAACGGCTTCCCGGAAACTGGGCGAGAACGGAGCGTCGGTCGCGAGCGCTTCGAGGAACGAGTAGTCCTCGATTGCGACGAGGTCCTCGAACGCAATCGGGTTTGCTTGACCCGGCGAAAAGACGCCGTGGAAGGGGAACCGATCGCCGCCGAAGATGGTGGTGTAACCCGAGCTGGGGTCTTCGGTGAGTTTGTAGTACTGCAACTCGTTCATCTTTTCGAGGTTCCAGGCGATAGCGCCCTTCGTTCCGTAAACTTCGAACGCGTTCTGACTTTCGGGTCCGACCATTGTGCGGCTGACCTCGAACGTGCCGGTCGCACCGTTCTCGAAGTTGCAGAGCATCGAAGCGAAGTCCTCGTTCTCGACGTCGCCCTTGGGGTCTTCGGGTCGACCGCGGCCGTAGTGGCTGGCGGCTCCGGTGGGCAGGGGTCGTTTGGGAATGGTTGTGTTTCGCATTCCCACAACATCCGTGATACCGCCTACAAGGAACTGCGCCATAGATACGGAGTGGCTCAGAATGTCGCTCGTCACGCCGTACCCGGCCTGGTCGAGGATGAATCGCCAGGTCAAGAGACCCAATTCGTCACTGCCGTACATCGAGATGAACCGACCGCGGTAGTGGGTGATTTCACCCAGAGCGCCCGATTCAATCAGATGACGTGCGTGCATGACGAGCGGCGACCACAGGTAGTTGTAACCGACACCGGTGCGGACACCGGCGGCCTGTGCCGCGGTGAACGCGGCCACGGTCTGCTCGGGTTTGCCACCGATGGGCTTTTCGCTGAACACCGCTTTGCCCGCCGCGCAGGCGGCTTCAATCATCGGGATGTGGAGCATGTTCGGGGCGGTGACCCAGACCACATCGACGTCGTCCGAGTTGATGGCGTCGTGCCAGTCGGCAACGGCGCGTTCGAATCCGAAGTCGCGGACAGCGCGTTCGCGACGTTCCTCTTCCGTGTCTGCACAGACGACGAGAACGGGGTCAAACGAACGGTTGGGGAACAACGACGGCATGCGCAGCATCGAGCGGGCGTGCGCCTGTCCCATCCAGCCCAAGCCGAGGACGGCAACTCCAATACGACGGTTCATGTTCAGCTCTTTCCGGTTCGGCCGGCTGCCGTGGTCCACGGCAAACGGGGGTCTTGGGTTTGGGTGTTCCACGAATCACGGATCCAGTGGTGGGCGGGGTCATCGCAGAACGCCATTGTTCGGTCCTCGGCGGGTCCGGCGAGGACGTTGAGGAAGTACATCGGGTACTCGGGGGGCGCGACAGTCGGACCGTGGTAACCCTCGGGAACAACGTACACATCTCCGTCGCGCACCGATAGCGTCTCGTCGACCGAACCGCTCACGGTGTACAACCGGAACAGGCCGGTTCCGGTCGGGTCTCCATGGGGCTTGTCGTTCCGACCAATCCGGAAGTAATAGATCTCTTCGTTGTTGGTCGGGCAGTCGCCGATTCCGTCGTGACGGTGCGGAGGCCACGACGACCAGTTTCCCCCGGGCGTGATGACCTCGCACACGTTGATCTTGTGCGCTGCGGTGAACGAACCGGGGGTAGCGATGTTGGTCACTTGACGGGTTGCTTGTCCCGACCCGCGCACCTCGACCGAGACATCGACGGCTGGAATGTGGGCAACGGGGAAAATCTCTGAGGCACGCGCAGTGCAAATTGCGATTTCTCCCGATTCGCCACTCAGGGTCACGAGTGACCCCACGGGTGCGTAAATCCAGTCCGACACCGAATCAAACACCCCGTCGCGTCCCTCCAGCGTGAATGCCACTCCATCGATTGTGACGGCGATGTTGCGCGCGGACAACGGGACAATCACCCCTTCCTCACCCGTCAGGGTCACGCTGACCGGGGAATCCGCGGTCAGTGTGAAAACCTGCAGGCCGCTATAAGCCCAACCCGCGTTTTCGGGAGTGACGTGGGCGTCCGCTGTGTCGGTGGCGAGGGTTCCCGCCGGGTGATACCAGGTCATGATGAGCCTTCCGTGGTGAATGAGTTATTCGGCCGAACGATGGACGAGGCACGGAGAACGGCGGCCTCGGCGTCTCCGTCGTTCGGATACAGCAACGCACGACCCGCGACAAGTCCGCGCACATTGGGTTCCGCCATTGATTGTTCCCACAGTCCAAAGGTGTCGTTGGCGTTCGGTCCGGGCTCGCCCCCCAACAGGAGGATGGGCAGGGTCGTCGCGCCCGCAACCTCGTTCATTCGCACGCTCGCGGGCACCTTGAGCCAGGTGTACGCCGAGACGGCCCCGAGACCCGATGCAATCGCCACGACCTTGACGAGTGCGTCATCGGATGTGTCGAGCGTCGGGCTACCGTCGGCGCCCGTCACGTAGGGCAGTGGCTCGATTAAGGACATGATGCCACGGTCAGCCAGTTCGGTCGAGATTCGGGCGACCGTCTCGATGGTGCGTGCGACGCTCGGATCCTTGTGGTCAATTCGAATCAAGGTCTTTCCGCCGTCCAGTCCCATCGACTCGACATGGTCGACGTCGTATGCGGTGATACGGTCGTCGAGTTCCCACTGTGCACCGATGATGCCACCCCGGTTGATTGTGCCCAGCGCCAACTTGCCGTCCAAAGCGCCGAGCCAGGCGAGTTCCTCGAGGATGTCGGCGCTCGCCAACACGCCATCGACGTGCGGCATAGCGAGGCATCGGACCAATCGGTCGAGCAGTGTGAATCGGTCCGCCATCGCTAGCGGGTCACCGCCGAGCGAGATCTTCCCGCGCGCGGTGTGATCGGCGGCCAGGATGAGCAGCTTCCCGTCGGTTCCAGCGACGGTTCGTCGTCGCCTCGACGACAACGCGTCCACGAGGGCACGTGGTTCGAAAACCCTCGCGTCGAGCAGGGTTTGATAGAGACCGCGGTCCAGAGTCATGCGGGCGCTCCAATCATCTCGTCGAGTTCGGCGACATTCGGCATTGCGTCGGCGCAGGTGAGTTTGGTGGACACTAGCGCCCCGGCGGCATTGGCCGCACGGCCAATGCGTTCGAGGTCCCAGCCCCCCAGCAACCCGTGGCACAACGCACCACCAAACGCATCGCCGGCACCCAGCCCACACACGACATCAATTGGGGTGGCCGGAATGCGAATCCGCTCGGATGCGGTCGCCATCAACGCACCGTCGGCACCGAGTTTGATGATTGCCAGCCGAGCGCCGGCTGCGAGCAACAGATCGGCCGCGTCATCCGGCACGTCGGTTCCGACGGCAACCGCACACTCCTCACGGTTTCCGACGATGATGGTGGCCAGAGCAATCGCCCGTGATGCCATCGCCCGAGCCGCGTCGAGGCTCGCCCAGAGCGAGGGACGGTAATCAAGGTCGAGGATTGTGTGTTGTTCACGGGAACGCATTCCCATCCACTCAAGGCAGGTTTCGGTGGTGGTTCCTTGCGCCAGCGAGCCCTGGCTGATCCACAGGATTTCGGTCTCACGGATCACATCGGCGGGCACGTCCGCGGGGATAAGAGTGGTGTCGGGCGCTGCGGGTCCGCGGTAGAAGATCACGGTGGGGCTTTCTGGGGGGGTCAACGCCGCGAGCGCCAGAGGAGTCTGCGCGTCGGGTTGGGACGTCACGAAATCGGTGTCAACGCCCCAGCTGGTCAAGCGACCGCGAACATAATCCCCCAACGCGTCGCCACCCACCTTGGTGGCGAGCGCGACGCGGTGTCCCAGCTGTGCGGCGGCCACGGCCACGTTGGTAGGGCTTCCCCCGACCGATTTCTGGAAGCTCTGTTGGCCGTCAAAACCGATGTTCGGCTCGACCGCATACAAATCGACGCTGATTCGGCCGACACTGAGAACTTCCCACGATGACATAGGGACTATCCGAGGGTCGGTGCGACGACGTCGGTGAGATATTTCAGGGACGCGGCGACCTGATGGACGGGTCCGTCGCTCTCCGCGGGGAAGCCGTCGGTGATTGCCGTGTCTTGTTCGATGACGTACCAACCGCGATACCCGGCGGACTCGAGGGTCTGGACAACACCGAGGATGTCGACGTCGCCGTCGCCCAGGGTTGTGAAAACGCCCGCTTGGGTTGCGGCCATCAGCGATACCTCGCGGCGGAGCACCGCTGGGACCATGTCGAGGCGGATGTCCTTGAGGTGAACGTGCCCGACCCGCTCGAACGCCATCTTCGCGAATTCAACCGGATCTTGGCCGCCGAATGCGATGTGACCGGTGTCGAGACAGAAGTGGACGTCACACGAATCGAGGACGCGGGCGATGTCGTCCTTCGTCTCGACGAGGGTTTGGACGTGTGGGTGAAGGACTTGTTCCAGTCCGTATTCGCCACAGATGTCGTCGATGACGCCGAACATTTCGGCCATGTGCTTGTGTTCCGCGGCGGACAGCGGTCGGGGGATGGACCAGTCCATGTCCTGCACAACAGACGACACAAACTTGGTTGCGCCCGCCTGTTGGAACAGCCGGGCGGTGGCCGTCGCACTTTTGATGGTCGCGTCGCGTTCCGCGGGATTGTGCAGAATGACGGGCGTGAAACCACCCAACAGGATCATTCCGAACTCGGCGAGTTTTTCTTTCAGCGCCTCGGGGTCGTCGGGCAGGAACCCCGGTGCGCCCAACTCGGTTGCCGTGAAACCGAGCCCCGCCATTTCACCGAGAACGCGGTCGGTCGGCAACATGGCGCCCCAATCGGGGACCTCGCAGATCCCCCACGATATAGGCGCGGAGGCGACACGGGAGATAAAGTCAGACATTGACAATCCTTCGTTGGAACGGTCCAATTAGTATGTCAGAACAAATCAGTTTTTTGCAAGATGCCCCACCCGCTCGATGAAATGAGGTCGTCCATGAAAGTTCTCGTGTTCGGTGCAGGTCGAATGGGCGCGATTCGTGTCGAAGACCTCGCCAGTGATGCTCGGGTGAGCGAAGTCCTCGTTACCAATCGAAATGAGCAACGGGCAAAGGACCTCGCGTCGCAATTCGGTGCCACCGTCGTTCCCTGGGAAAAGGCGACGGGTCCGATGGCCGACGCTGTCGTGGTTGCTGTGGGCACGGACGCGCACGACGCTGTTCTGTCGAACGTTGTCCCGCAGGGTATTCCCGTGCTGTGCGAAAAACCGATTGCCAAGACCCTCGAGGCGACCGAAGCGGCTATCGCGCTCGCGCAGTCGAGCGGGTCTCCTCTGCAGATTGGATTCCAACGTCGATTCGATGAGTCGATTCGGTCCGTGCACAGCACTATTCAGACCGGTGCTATCGGCACCGTCTACTCGTTGACGATGACGGCCCATGACCATACGCCGAGCGCCCGCGAGTTCATTGCCGGAAGCGGTGGAATCTTTCGCGACATGCACGTGCACGACTTTGACTTGGTGCGATGGTTGA
>JANRET010000052.1:0-946 GCA_030725885.1 Microbacteriaceae bacterium
AATTAGGTCCCAAACAGAGGAATTGTGTGAAAAAACAGGTGGGTAAAGATGGTTGGGGACCGAGCAATCTAGACTGAGGGCATGAAGATTTTGGCTGCGATGAGTGGGGGAGTCGACTCCGCCGTTGCGACCGCGCGTGCCGTCGAAGCGGGCCACGACGTGACCGGGGTTCACCTGGCCCTGTCCCGAATGCCGGGTTTGTTTCGCTCCGGGTCGCGCGGCTGCTGCACGGTTGAGGACTCGTTGGATGCTCGTCGCGCGGCCGGGTTACTCGGAATCCCCTTTTACGTCTGGGACTTTTCCGAGCAGTTCACCGAAGCAGTGGTGGACGACTTCATCGCCGAATATTCGGCCGGTCGCACCCCGAACCCTTGTATGCGCTGCAACGAACGTATCAAGTTCGCGGCTCTGCTCGATAAGGCAATCGACCTGGGGTTCGACGCGGTAGTGACGGGACACTATGCGAACGTCACGACCGCTGCGGACGGCACCCCCGAACTGCATCGCGCGAGCGCGTGGGCAAAAGATCAGTCGTACGTGCTGGGCGTTCTCACCACCGACCAGTTGCGCCACTCGATGTTTCCGCTGGGGGACACCCCGAGCAAAACCCTCGTCCGCGAAGAGGCCGAGCGCCGCGGGCTTTCCGTCGCCAACAAGCCCGACAGCCACGACATCTGTTTCATCCCCGAGGGCGACACGCGCGATTGGCTCGCCGAGCGCATTCCGATGACTCCGGGCGACATTGTCGACACCGATGGAGCAGTCCTTGGTCACCACGATGGCGCTCAGTCGTACACGGTTGGGCAGCGAAAGGGCCTCGGCATCGGCGTCCCTTCCGCTGATGGGAGACCCCGTTTCGTGCTCGCCATCAAGCCCGACAGCAACGAAGTCGTCGTCGGGATGAAGGAAGACCTCGACATCGCCGAGATCGCCGGCGGCCGAGTTT
>JANRET010000052.1:956-6621 GCA_030725885.1 Microbacteriaceae bacterium
TTTTCGTGGGCAGGCAACGACCCGGTTGTTTCGGAAATCACGACCGCAACAACGGATGGTTTCGCCGAGTTTGCCTGTGATGTCCAGATCCGCGCACACGCCGACCCGGTCCCGGCTGTCGCTGTCCGACGCGGCGACGAAATCGTGGTCACGCCCGATGTCCCCTTGAATGGCGTCGCGACTGGGCAAACCGCGGTCATCTACGTCGGAACTCGCGTCCTCGGTCAGTTCACCATCGATCGAACTGTCGGCGCCTCCGTCCTGACGCGCTAATCCGAGCCGCCCGCGATTGAACACCGACCCGGCGTCCAACCACGGTTCCTGCGTCTAGCGGGGGTAGTGCGCGACTAACCCTTCCAAACGGTCTTGAAGTTGCAGAATTCCCGAATGCCAGGAGCCGCCAACTCGCGACCGAAACCTGAATCTTTGATTCCGCCGAAGGGCAATTCCGGATACGAAATCGTCATTCCGTTCACAAAGACCGCTCCGGCGTCGATGTTGTGGATGAAGAATTCTTCGTCGGAAGCATCTGTGGTCCACAGTGCGGACGACAGCCCGAAGGTCGTTTGGTTGGCGATCGCGACAGCCTCCTCGCGTGAGGTCACACGATAGACGGTCGCCACGGGTCCGAACGCCTCTTCCATGACGAGCCGCATATCGGGCGTCAGTTGGTCAAGGACTGTGGGGGCATAGAACCAGCCGGGACCATCGGGTGCTCCTCCACCGGCGAGCACGCGCGCGCCTTTGCTCACGGCATCGTCCACGAGTTCCGCGATTTCATCGCGCCCGCCTTCGGTCGCGAGCGGCCCAATCTGGGTAGCCTCGTCCAGAGGGTCTCCGACGACGAGAGCCGCCATCTTCTCGGAGAACATCGCGACAAATTCGTCGTACACATCGGTGTGTACGATAAACCGCTTCCCCGCGATACACGATTGCCCGTTGTTGCTGGTGCGGGCGGTGACTCCGACGGTGCTGGCGCGGTCGAGGTCGGCGGACGGCATAACGATGAACGCATCCGAGCCGCCCAGTTCCATCACCGATTTTTTGATGTTTTGACCAGCCCGAGCCGCAACCGAGCGACCCGCGGGCTCCGAGCCCGTGAGGGTCACGGCCTTGATTCGCCGGTCATCAATCACGGCAGCGACTGCAGCTGCGCCCGTGAGGATGGTGATGAACGATCCTTCGGGGAATCCAGCGCGCGTGAACAGCGTGTCGAGGTACAAGGCCGACCGCGGGACGTTCGACGCGTGCTTGAGTACTCCAGTGTTACCCGCCATGAGTGCGGGGGCGGCGAAACGGATCACTTGCCACATCGGATAATTCCACGGCATCACCGCAAGAATCACTCCCAGCGGCTGGTAATGAACATAGGCCTGCGAGGCGCCGACCTTGCTCGGATCGTCGATGGGCTCGTCGGCTAGAAAACCTTCGGCATTGTCCGCATAAAAACGCATGTTCTTCGCACACTTGAGAACCTCAGCCACGGACTGGGCGATCGGCTTACCCATTTCGATGGTCATCATTTTCGACAGTTCGTCGACCTCTGCTTCGAGAATGTCGGCGGCTTTCTTCATCCAGACGCCACGTTGCGCATAGGTCAAATCGCGCAGCGTCTCGTGGGCCGCTTGAGCCTTCTGCAACCGGCTCTCGATTTCTTCCGCCGAGTGCGCAGTGAATTCTTCTTCGGTTTCCCCTGTCGTGGGATTCACAACTGCGATTGCCATGCGATGTTCTCCTAGTGTGTGTTGTCAGTCTTGATGGTAAAAACTTCGGGGTGGCGCTCGAGGTGAAGACGTGTGCGCCGGATGTGCAGCGCGACGACCTGTTCCGCGAGGTCAAGGTCACCGTCTCGAAGGGCAGTGACCAACATATGGTGTTCGCTATGTACGATACCGAGATTATTGGTGTCAACAAGCATCGTGTAGGCCCGCCGGTAGGGCTGTGTTGTATTCCAGAGCCGCGTTCCCAGTTCTCCCAGTAAATATGTGGGGACTCGTTGGTACATACCGAGATGGAACTCGCGATCGAGTCGCAAGAACTCTTCGACGTCACGCGCATTTTCCATCTTCTTTGCCAGCTCGTCGAGTTCGGCTATGTAGTCGTGGGTGATTTCGGGGGCGTTGAATCGCAGAAGTAATGGCTCTATTCGTTCCCGCGTCTGGTACACCTCGGAACATTCGCTCGCGGTGAGGCTTGCCACCCACGCCCCGGTGTTCGCCACCAATCGAACCAACCCCTCCGATTCCAGGGTTCGAAGTGCCTCGCGCACGGGAATTCTACTGCCACCGTATTTCGCCGAAAGTTGGTCTTGAATAATGCGTTCGCCCGGCGTGTAGTCACCGCGCAGGATGGCGTGGCGAAGAGCCTCCGCAATCGCGAGACTCGCGTTGCCGTGTTTTTGGGCGGGAACCGTCACGGCGGTTTATTCTGCCGGCCGGGCGGGATGCCACAGCAATGTCGAGGCGGTGGCTTCGTAGGCTTTGCCCGCGGGGAAGCTCACCAATTCACACTGCATTCCCCACGTCGTCAGGAAATAGACCCAGCGCTGCCCCAGGCTCGCGTTCTGGCTGGCGACGATGTCACCCAACACGGTCACGTTCTGCGTGCGCAGGTACGCGAGCGCTTCGTCGATGTCGTCGACGTAAAACGCGAGGTGGTGTCCGCCGATATCAGAGTTCTTTGGCTGCGGCGCTTGTCCGTCGGGGCTTTCCCACTGGAAAATCTCGAAGTTCGGACCATTCTTACATCGGAAGAATCGCAGTTCGCGCATCACCGCCCGGGGATGAACGTTGAGTTGGTCAGCGAGCCAGTCGTCGTCGCGTTCAAACGGACCGAGGCTGTAAACCTTTTCGCAGCCGATGACGTCGACAAAGAATCGTTCTGCTTCGTCGAGATCCGGGACTGTAAAGCCGATGTGTTCGGTTCCGTGAAGGCCGGGAAGTGCCACGATCGATGCCCCTTTGCTTGCCGATTGGATACACACCATCATATTGGGAGGGAATAAGCGGCGCAATCACAAGATTTATCGTGACATTGTATCCAATTCTGGATACACTCTTCTTGACATCATCGACCGTGGTACCTCCACGCAGAGAAAGGCACCCCGTGGCCCAGCACAATGAACTCACCCCCCTCGCCCCGTGGATCGAAGTGGTTGCGACCCAGGAAGATTGGGATAACGCGGACCCAGAGTTGCTCGCCACCATGTTGGGACAACTCCACCTCATTCGGGCGTTTGAGGAGGCGGTCCTTCAACTCGCGGGTGAGTCCCTCGTTCACGGCCCCGCCCATTCGTCGATCGGACAAGAAGGAGGCGCCGTCGGGTCGATCGTTGGGCTTCGACCCACTGACTCCATCAACGGGTCACACCGCGGACATCACCAGTTTCTCGCGAAGGCAATCGGGTATGTCACCCCGGACGGGTTGGACCTCGACAATCTGGTGAACACCGAACTGCAGACTGTTCTGCAAAAAACCCTCGCCGAGATTCTGGGGCTCGCACAAGGGTTCTGCAAGGGCCGAGGCGGCTCGATGCATCTTCAGTGGCACGAAGCCGGAGCGCTGGGAACCAACGCCATCGTCGGTGGCGGTGTGCCACTCGCCGCGGGCAACGCATTCGCCCAGAAACGAGCGGGAACCACCGACGTCACGGTCACCTACTTTGGTGACGGAGCCGTCAACATCGGTTCTGTACTCGAGAGCCTCAACTTGACCTCAGCATGGGATATCCCGCTGGTGTTCTTCATCGAAAACAATTTGTACGCGGTATCCACCACCGTCGAAGAAGCAACGCGCGAATCGCGACTGTCGGGTCGCGGTGTCGGTTTCGGCATCCTGTCTCTTCGGGTGGACGGAATGGACCCGCTCGCGGTCCACCTCGCGATGCAGGAGGCCGAGGAGGTCGCGCGCTCTGGCGCCGGCCCCGTCGTCATCGAAGCTGAGGTCTACCGCTTCTTCCACCAAAACGGTGCGTTCCCCGGCTCGGCGTTTGGCTATCGCAGCAAGGAAGAAGAAGACTACTGGCGCTCGCGCGATCCGCTCCTGAAGGTAGCCGCGGAAATGGTGCGCCGAGGGCTGATCACCGAAGAGGGCGTTGAGTCGGTTCGCGAACAGGCCGTGGCCGCGATGACGACCGCCACCGACCAACTCGTCGAACAAGATCCGGGTGCGAAAGCCGGAGTCCGACGCATCAAGACCGATCTGTGGCCGGAACCAAATTTTGTCGACGTCGGCGTTCGCGGCGACCTGTCCGAAATCAGCAACGTCCGAACCCAAGAGCGCCGTGAGTACTCGGGAGAAACGCACGAGGTCAAGTTTGTCGACGCCGTCGCGAGCGTCATGGAACGCCGAATGGACGAGGACTCGCGAATTCTTATCCTTGGTGAGGACATTCACCGGTTGAACGGTGGAACCAATGGCGCCACCAAGGGCTTGAGCGCGAAATACCCGGACCGGGTCTTGGGTACCCCGATTTCCGAAAACGCGTTCACGGGTCTCGCCGGCGGAATGGCGCTCGACGGCCGCTATCGGCCCGTCATCGAGTTCATGTATCCCGACTTCATGTGGGTCGCCGCCGACCAGGTGTTCAACCAAATCGGCAAAGCGCGACACATGTTCGGCGGACAATCCGCAGTGCCGGTGGTTCTGAGAACCAAGGTGGCGATGGGGTCCGGATACGGCTCACAGCACCTGATGGATCCTGCTGGAATCTTCGCGACCTCGCCGGGCTGGCGCATCATGGCAGCGTCGAACCCCTACGACTACATCGGGCTCATGAACAATGCGCTCGCAATCGACGACCCCGTGTTGATGATCGAACACGTCGACCTCTACCAAACAAAGGGCGAGGTGCCGTTGGGCGACCTCGATTACCACATTCCATTCGGGAAGGCCGCCCTCGTCACCGAGGGAACCGAGATGACGGTGATTTCCTATCTGTCGATGGTCAATCACGCCAAAGAGGCGCTCGCCGAGACAGGCGTCAGCGCCGACCTCATAGATTTGCGATTCCTCGACCGCGCAAGCCTCGACTGGGACAGCATCGAGCAGAGTGTCATTAAGACAAACAACGTCCTCATTGTCGAGCAGGGCGCTCTGGGAACGTCGTATGGTGGCTGGTTGTCCGACGAAATCCAACGCCGGTTCTTTGACTATCTGGACCAACCGGTCGAGCGCGTCACCGGATCCGAGGCTTCGCCCAGCATCTCCAAGGTGCTCGAGCGAGCCGCGATTGCCCGCACCGAAGAGGTCTCCGCCGGAATTCGGCGCGTGTTGACCAACAAGGGAGTTCGCTCATGACGATTGTGATTCGTATGCCCGAAGTCCTCGCGGGTGCCACGGAAGGCGCGATTTCGCGCTGGTCGGTGGCCGAGGGGGACGTGGTCAAAGTAGGCGACGTACTCGCTGAGATTGAAACGGACAAGGCGTCGGTGGAGTACCACGCCGAAGAGGCGGGAACCGTTGCCCGACTTCTCGCGGCCGAAGGCGCCGTTGTCGATGTCGGCGAGCCGATTGCGATTTTTGCCGCGGATGGCGATACCGACAGTGACATCGCGAAGGCGCTCGCCGATGCGGGTGTTGGTGGTGATTCGGGTAATTCCGATGCGGCACCGGCCACGGTGGCCGAGGCACCGTCGACTGTCGCAGAAGTTGGGGACAGCGGTGC
>JANRET010000053.1:0-1613 GCA_030725885.1 Microbacteriaceae bacterium
ATTCTGGAACATCGGATTATGAGTCCGCTGCTCTAACCAGCTGAGCTATCGCCCCGAGACCACCAGCCTACTGACAGGGACGCGACGTGACGGCGTGGACGCACCTGTTGCGCTAGAGCAGGTCCGGGATTTTCTGTTCTTCCTTGACGTTGGCGCGTCGGAAGATGAGGGTCACGACGGTCGAAATCAGCACGATGAACAACGAATAGAGTGCCGGCACCAAGAGAATCGAGTCAAGACCGGGGTTGTCGATGTAGACGGCGACAATGACCGCGATAGCGAGCGGACCGTTCTGGATACCCGTCTCGAGAGCAATTGTCCTTACGTTCATCGGGTGGATGCGAATCGCCTTGGCGATGAAATACGCAAAGGTGATGCCGACGACACCGAGACCGATGGACAATACGTAGGTGGGCCATTCGGTGGTGAGTAACAACTGCCAGTTCCGCGGCACCCAGATGGCGATGAGGAACGGAATGAATAGCAGTCCGAAAATTCCCCCGATCAACTCGAGGACGGCGCCTGCGTTCGCACTGAGTCGCCGGACGAGCATTCCCAGGCCAACCGGAATGATGAGCCCTACGATCACAGTAGCCAATTCGCTGAAATTGATGCTGAGGGATTCGTCGAAGTTGAGGAGACTTGAGTAAATCCAGAGCATGAATGGTGTCATCACGAATGCCCACAGCGTTGAATTGACGGTCATCGTCACACTCAGCGCAAGGTTACCCTTCGAGAAATAGGTGAACAGGTTCGACGTCGTCCCCGCGGGAACCGAACCCATAATGAGTGCCCCGAGCGCGATGAAGGCAACATCAGGCCCCGTCGTAAAGGGCAATAGCACGGTGATGACAAGGAGGTAAGCCGTCAACGGCATGATGCCGAACTGAGTTAGCCATCCAATGACCAGTCCCCACGGGCGCCGAAGGGCAAGACCAAAGTCTCGTGGCGTTAGACCGGCTCCAAGACCGAACATGATGATGAGGATAAAGATTCTCAGCAGTAACTGTTCGAACTCGTTGACGACGGTTGCCTGATTGGTGGTTTCCGCGGCCATCACGAGGAGTGAATCAATCATGATGAAGCGCCTTTCGAGGTGTTTGTCGCGCCCGTCACCTGATCACGTAATTGACGGCGCAGAATCTTGCCGATGGGGCTCTTGGGTAACTCATCCACGAAAAACACTTTCTGTGGAACCTTGTACGCGGAAAGGTGCTCACGGCAGCGTGCAACAATTTCCTCTGAAGTGGGCGCGAGAGCGGTCGCGACAATGTAGGCGTGGACCGCCTCGCCGGTTTGCACGTCCGGGACACCGATGACACCGACTTCGAGAACGCCCGGAACTGCCGCAATTTGCTCTTCGACTTCGTTCGGGAACACGTTAAAGCCACTGACCAGAATCATGTCCTTTTTTCGATCGACGATGGTGAAGTAGCCATCCGAATCCATCTGGGCGATATCGCCGGTGCGGAACCAACCACCTTCCATCGCGGACTTCGTCTCCGAATCGTTGTTCCAATAGCCGAGCATGACCTGCGGGCCTTTCGCAACCAATTCGCCAGGCTCTCCCACACCGACTGGCTTACCGGCATCATTCATCAGCTGGATATCCG
>JANRET010000053.1:1623-2284 GCA_030725885.1 Microbacteriaceae bacterium
GGGAACGGGGATTCCAATTGTGCCGTCCTTGCTTAGTCCCCCGAAGGGGTTGAAGGCCAGAGCCGGTGCTGTTTCCGTTAGGCCGTAACCCTCGACAACGGGTGTGCCGGTCATTTTCCGCCAGCGTTCGGCGACGGACGCTTGCAAAGCCATCCCGCCCGCGGCGGAATATCGAAGGTGCTTGGGTGGGCTGTCGGCAAACCAGCGCTCGTTCAACAACGCATTGAACAAGGTGTTGACACCAGTGAGCCACGTGACCTTGTAGTTCTCGAATGCTCGCCTGAGGTTGCTGGGTGGCCGGGGGCTTGGGATTAAGAGGTTTCGACCTCCCCGCTGGTAAAAGGCGAGCAGATTGACCGTAAAAGCGAAGATGTGATAGAGCGGCAAAGCAGTAACGACAATCTCGACCCCCGGACGAATGTAGTTTCCCACGAAGGTGAGTAACTGCATCGTGTTGGAAATCAGATTGCCGTGCGACAGCATAGCTCCCTTTGCAACACCGGTGGTACCGCCGGTGTACTGGAGTGCCGCGAGAGAATCCGCACCAATTCCCTTGAGGTAACCCGCAGCAGCGGCGGGGGTCGCCTTTTTGCGCCCCTGCGCCAATGCACGTGCGAAGGGAGTGTTTTCGACGGTGATTGTGGGAAGCGAGCGACTCCAG
>JANRET010000053.1:2294-3356 GCA_030725885.1 Microbacteriaceae bacterium
CGACTCCAGAATCGCTGAGTGCCACGAATGACGCCATGCACAATCGGGGAGAAGAATTCCGAGATGCGCACCGTCACGACATTCGTGATTCGCGTTTTGCCCAATACTTCGGGCAACCGCCCCGCAAACATGTCAATCACCACAAGGGTGGTGGCCCCAGAATCCGAGAATTGGTGGACCATTTCCGAGGAGGTGTACAGCGGGTTGGTGTTGACAAGCACACAACCAGCCTTGAACACGCCGAAAGCCACAACAGGATAAGCCAAACAATTGGGCATTTGGACGGCCACCCGGTCGCCCTGAGACAAACCGAGATCTTCCCGCAAGTAGGCGGCGAAGTCGTCGGACAACGCGTCAACCTGCTGGTAGCTCAATGATGCATTCATGCCGTTGGGCATCACCTGGGTGAACGCCGTCTTCTTACCCCACTGAGCGCTGGCCGCCGTGACCAGTCCTGGAAGGTTCTCGAAGGGCGGCTTGTCCAGCTCGTGAGCGACGTCGGATGGGTAGTGGGCGAGCCAGGGGCGTTGTGTCATCATTGCTCTTCCGCCGAAGGGACATCGTGAGCGAGTACGCCGACGATGGAGTGCTGACACAATCTTAGTCAGTCGAATCCCTCTAGATCGAAATTTTCGCAAACGTTTGCGACTAGTTTCCGCGGTAAATTTTCTCAAATCGGTCAAGGGTCCGTGCGATGTCGTGATCCGCAACAATCGCGAGAGACTCGCGCTGATAAGCGCGATATTCGCTGCCGGAACTGTCCAGAACACGAGCAATCGCAACCGCCAAACCGGAAATATCCCTCGGTTCGTAGAGAAAACCGTTTTCGCCATCATGCACGAGATGCGGAAGTGCCATTGCATTCGCGGCAACCACCGGAAGCCCGCTCGCCATCGCTTCCATTGTGGCAATGGATTGCAGTTCGGCAATGGAGGGCATCACAAACACTGCTGCCTCCGACAGCAGCGTTCGAAGTTCCTGGTCATTGACGTGCCCGCAGAATTCCACGCGGTGCGCAATCCCCCGATCCCGTGTGATTTTTTCTAAGCGGCCTCGATCATC
>JANRET010000053.1:3366-3692 GCA_030725885.1 Microbacteriaceae bacterium
TCATCTCCCGACCCGACAATAACAACCCGCAATGTGCCTTCGGGGAATCGGGTCAAGGCGAACAGAAGTTCGTCGATGTGCTTTTCCTGTTCGACGCGACCGACGAACAGAGCGTAAGGGTCGGCTCGTTTTCCCATGACGGGCCGGTAGTTGTCAATATCGAGCCCACAGGAAATAGCGTGCACCCCGGTCCGATGAACAGCTCGTTCCAAGTAGTCGGCAGCCTTGCGGGTGGGGGTCGTTGCTTCGTCAACCATCGCGTAGGTTTTCCGCGCCACCGACCACAGCCTGCGAATGAGCCAATCCACGCCGAACTGCGGAAGAGG
>JANRET010000053.1:3702-6498 GCA_030725885.1 Microbacteriaceae bacterium
TTGTCGTGCGCTTCGCGGGTAAGCCCCCAGCCCACGTTGATGTGCGACTGGGTGTGGACAACGTCCGGTTGAACTTCCTCCAAAATAGCCCTCGTGTCCCGTCGAACCTCCCACGGCAGAGCGAAACGTGCCCACGGATGATTGAACCACTTCCACGACCGTAAGCGGTAGACCTCGACTTCCCGACCGTCGTGCACCTCGATGCGTTTGCCGAAGTCCTCGTCGGGCGACGGTGCCACAATCACGACTCGATGCCCGCGCCCTATCAGCCCCACCGTGAGTCTCTCGGCAAATTTGGCGGCACCGTTCACGTCCGGCGGGAAAGTATCCGCGCCGATAAGGATGGTGAGTGGGTTTGCCGTCACAATCGGGCTTTAGCGAAGCGTTTGCGGGTGATGGCGAGCGAGCAGGACGACACCAATGACGGACAACATTCCTCCGACAGCAAGGCCACCGAGGGCAAATGGCGGGAACCGGTCGGCTTCGCCCATGACGGTGATTGCGATTGCGACCGCGACGAGCGGATCAATCACCGTCAACCCGGCGATTACAAGGTCGGGAGATCCGACCGAGTACGCAGTCTGAACAAAGTACCCACCCAATATGGCAGCGATGATAAGTCCGCCAAAACAGAGAATCATGAAGCCATCAATTTGATCAGATTGCCAACGATTGATCAGTACTTTTGCGATGGTGACGACAAACCCGTAGAGGGTGCCCGCGGCAACGATGTAAAACATTGCGCGAAGACGTTGACGAAAGAAGACAAAAATTCCGCTAGTCAGGACAATCACGATGGCGAGCAACCACATAATCAGCAGCATCTGGCCATCCGTCAGGGCGCGTTCGAACGCGTAGACGGCAGAAAAAGAGACGAAAATTGCGACTCCGATGACTGCGAGGGCGATGCTCCCCTTTACCCGTGCATTCGAAGCAATCCCGTGGACACGCGAATTGATGACATTCGTGAGCACCATTGCGACGACGCCGAGAGGTTGCACCACGATGAGCGGGGCGAAACCGAGAGAAATGAGTTGAAAAACAATTGCAAGCGACAATAGTGCTGTGCCCAAAACCCACGACGGGCGGCGAAGCAGCAAAGTCATCTGTCCGAAAGACAATCCCGCTCTCGAACCGTCACCATGCGACCCTTCGACCTTCGAAACCCCTCGGTGTTGAAGTTGTGCCCCGATTGAGAGAAACACGGCACCGAGCAGCGCAATCGGGATACCGATGGCTTGATAAGGGGTCAGTGAAATCTGACCGACCAGATTCGACAGTTGGTCGTTCATCCTTCTAGGGTAACGATAATAGGCTGGTCGAATGCGAATTCGCGAGATTGCCATCACGGGTGAACCTGTTTTGCATCGCCCCGCCGCTCGAGTTGAGCGTTTTGACGACGACTTGCGGGATCTCGTCACGGACATGTTCGCCACGATGGAACTTGCGCCGGGGGTCGGTCTCGCGGCGCCCCAAATCGGCGAAGATCGGGCGTTGTTCGTTTACGACTGGGTGGATGACGACGAACGGCAACACCGCGGTGTGGCGATCAACCCCACCATAATGCTGGCTCCATTGAGGGTAGACCCAGTGGACGAAGACGAGGAACTCGAAGGGTGCCTGTCCGTTCCCGGTGAGCGCTTTCCGTTGCGACGAAGCGACCGGGCGATTCTCACCGCGTGGAATGTTGATGGAAACGAGTTCACCGTCGATGCCGAGGGATGGCTCGCCCGCATCTTCCAGCACGAATACGACCACTTGCGCGGAATTCTGTATAACGACCGGCTCGTTGAACCGTTCTTCACCGAGGCGCGGGACGCGATTCACCGCGAGGGATGGGGGAAACCCGGATTCTCGTGGTTACCCGGCCGTGACCACCCGGAAGGCTAAACAGCCCACCCGAGGACGCGCAGGATTCCGGCGACCGCGGCGGCACCCACCACCACGAGGATGAATGGGGCTCGAAAACGCAGCATGCCCGCTGCGACAAGCACCGCAGCGAAGCGGGCGTCCAAACCCACCGTGTCCCCTGTTGCCACCGTTTGGGTGACCACAAGTGACGCAAGTAACGCGACGGTCAGCAAATCACTCGTGCGTTGGATCCGCGGGTGAGCGGCAACCGACGCGGGAACTAGGTACCCGGCCAGCTTTGTCGCCATCACGATGGCGGACGCGATCAGGATGGCGGTCCACGTGGTCACGATTTTGCCCTTTCGGCCACCAACGCGAAAACAAGACCCGTTGCCGCGGCGACCAAAATCGGGATTCCCGGTGGAAGCGTGGGTAACGCAAAGACCGTCACCACGGCCGCAACCGCCGCAACAGCCACGGGCTGGCGGGACTGAATTCGGGGCCATAACAGACCGAGGAATGCGGCGGCGGCGGCAGCGTCGAGCCCCCAGGTTTTCGGATCACCAAGCGCGTCACCGAGGATGGCCCCAACCGCGGTCATCAGATTCCATCCGACGAAAATCGCCGCGCCGGTTAGCCAAAACCCACGACGTTGTTCGCGGGGTTCGGTTTGAGCAAGGGCGACCGCGGTACTCTCGTCAATTGTCCAGTGTCCGGCCTAAAGCCGCTTCCAGAATCCTGCGCCCACAACCGACGACATTCGTACCGCGTACAGCCCGTTTCGGATGCCCAGCAAACTGGCGGCGGTGATGACACTGGGACCCGCCGCACCCGCTGCGATGAGTCCGATGACAGCGAACTGCGAGCCGCCCGAAAACATGAACAGCGACAGCACCTGCGTTTGCCATAAATCGAGCCCGGACGCTACGGCTAACGCGCCAAACG
>JANRET010000054.1 GCA_030725885.1 Microbacteriaceae bacterium
CATCCGAGCTGTCCAAAACAACCAAACACTCCCGTATCGCAAAATCAATCAGTACGAGTGCGCGGCTGTTGGATATCGCCAAGTACGTGACTCCCACGATTTTCATCGCGATTTTTGTTGCGTTGTGCGCGGCTCTGCTTACCGCCTAACGTCTGGCCTCTGACGTCGAGAATTCATGACTCGGTGTCGATAAATGAAAACGCGAGCATGTGACAAATCGCCAGGTGCGCGTCTTCGATGCGGCCCATGTGCTGCTCGGCGACATTGATGTGCAGGGTTGCGGCCTTCCCCAATTCACCGCCGTCACGTCCCGTCATAGCAATGGCGTGCGCCCCAACGGAGGAGGCGTAGGTTAACGCCCGAATCACGTTCGTCGAATTACCCGATCCACTGATCGCAACAACAAGGTCGTCCGGTTGCAGAAAGTTCCGCAACTGCTCTTCGTAGACAATGTCGTAACTCACATCGTTGCTGTAGGCCGAAATGGACGACGTTGCATCGGTGAGCGCCACGACCTTGAATCGCTGGTCGCGCTCGTAGCTCGCACCTTTGAGCAGGTCGGTCGCAAAGTGTGACGCGGTCGAGGCGCTGCCTCCGTTTCCGCAGGTGAAAATCGTTCGGCCGTTGGCGCGGGCGTCGACCAAGAGTTCTCGCATTCGCTCGACAAGTGTCACGTCAATCGTCGCGAGAGCGGCGGTCAATTCGCCACGGTAGTCGTCAAAGTACGTCACGGGCGAGCTCCCTTGCACCGAGGTGGACCCCGTCGCCGTCAAAACGCGAGGTGGTGATTCGCGGTGTCAGATGACTCCAACTCGCGAGTTCCGTTGACAGGCTAGCGGTCAGGCTGTCCGTCAGCCGTTTCCCCACGCGGGACACTCCTCCCCCCAGCACCACGACCTCCGGGTTGTACAACAGAACGGCGGAGGCGAGTCCCCGAGCAAAGAGTGCCGAATACTCGGCGAGGAATTCGTCCCGGGCAAAAAGTTGCGCCGCCGGCATTTCGTGATCTTGTTCGATCCAATATCCGCTGCAGAGGCGCTCGAGGCAGCCCGTTCGGCCGCACGCGCACTGGCGCGGGTCGTCGGCAATTCGGATGTGGCCGAGTTCGCCGGCGTCGTTGGTTGCGCCGCGCATGACACGACCGCCCGTCACCACCCCCGCTCCGATTCCGGTCGACACCGTGATGTACATCAGGTCACGAGTGTCGTGGCCGCCGTGAACCAGTTCTGCCAGCGCCCCCACGTTTCCGTCGTTGTCGACCGCGATGGGTAGCCCGACCGTTCGGGCCGCCCAATCCGAGAAGTCGAACCCCTGCCAGCCGGGGACGTGTACCGAACGCGTCACGACCGACGAAGTGTGGTCTACGGGTCCTCCGAAACAGACGCCCACCGCGGCTGCAGGGTCGCCGCCACCGTCGCGGTAACGCTCATAAAAATCGACGGCACGGGCTAGATTTTCCACCGACCCTTCGGTCGACCACGTCTCGACGGAACGAACTCCGTCCGCGCCGGTCAGTGCGACAGCGCACTTCGTCCCGCCGATATCGACCGTCAGAACGAGGGTCACGACGAGAACCTACGCCGAGTAAACGACGTACACCTTGCGCAATTTTTCGTGGACCGTCCACACGCCCATCCACCCGATTGGGAAGTACGCCGTGACGCCGGCCGTCAATTTGACAGGTTCACCGCCGTCTTCTTCGACCGTCATGCTGCCCGAAACAACAGTAATGACCTCACCGGTGTCCGTGAACTCCCAGCGCGACGTTCCGGGTTCCGATTCCCACGAACCGGACCACACGCCGTGCTCGGCGTCGGCGAGGTAGGACTTGTCTCGAACGACGATGTCCCCACTCAGCGGAGTCGCCATCGGAGGAGCCAGGAGCGCCTCGGTGTAGTCAGCAGAATTGAGGTCGTCAGCACGAAAAACTGTGGTCATGATTGTTCACCGTTCATTGATGTATCGGGGGCGTTTCGCGCCAGTCTATGGCGAATTCAGCCCAGACGACAGGGGTTTGTCAGACCAACGAGTCGCGCCACGCGCGATGAAGTGTGGCAAAACGACCGGTTCCCTTGAGTAGTTCCGCCGTCGGTCCGTCTTCGATTATCCGGCCACCATCCATCACCAAAACTCGATCCGCAATCGCCACGGTCGAAAGGCGGTGGGCGATGATGATCGCCGTGCGGCCGGCCAGCAAGGTTGTCAGACCGTGTTGAATCAAACGTTCACTCGGGATATCGAGTGATGCTGTTGCTTCATCCAGAATCAGCACCCGCGGGTTGGCGATGAATGCTCGGCAGAACGACACGAGTTGGCGTTGGCCCGCCGAGAGCCGATTGCCGCGCTTGTTGACATCGGTGTCGTATCCGTCCGGAAGTGCCGAAATGAACTCGTGGGCCCCAACCGAACGGGCCGCCGCGACCAACTCGTCATCCGTCGCGTTTGGTTTGCCCATCCGAATGTTGTCGGCAACACTTCCCGAAAACAGGTACGCCTCTTGCGTCACGAGCGTGATGGCGTTGCGCAAGTCGATATCGCTGATCGTGCGCAGGTCTCGGCCGTCGAGAGTGACTACGCCGTCGGTCGGGTCATAGAACCGAGCGATTATTTTGGCCAACGTCGATTTCCCGGCGCCGGTGGCTCCCACCAAGGCGACTGTTTCACCGCCCTTGATGGCCAGGCTGAAAGTGGGAAGAACGAGGGACTCGGGGTTGTAGGCGAACGAGACCGATTCGAGGGACAAATCCCCGCGCGTCGCAACAAAGGGCGCGGGGTTGCGCGGTTCAACGACCGACGGTTGTTCCTCGAGGAAGCCCGAGATCTTTTCGAGCGCTGCCGATGCGGACTGAAAAGAGTTGTAAAACATCGCGAGGTTTTCGATCGGCCCGAAGAATCGCCGGGTGTACAGGACCACCGCCAAAAGGGCCCCCACCGCGAGCCCCCCATCGACGACACGGAATGCACCGAGCAACAACACCGTCGCAACGGTAAGACTGCCAATGAGTTTGAGGGCGGGGTCGTAAATGCCGTAGACCTCGATGGTGCGTTTTGTTGCGTACCGATAGTCCTCGACCTTGTCCGCGTATGCCTCCCGGTCCACGGGTTCACGCCTAAACGACTTGACTGCCCTGATTCCGGTCATGCTCTCGACGAATTGAATGATGAGTCGCGTCGAATAAATACGGGAGGCGCGAAACTCTCGGCGGGACGCATTCGAAAACCACCAGGTGACCGCCGCCACCGGAATCATCGCGACAGCGAGGGGAATTCCACTGATGGGGTCAATCGCGACCAGCGCGATGGCGGTGAAGAGGAGGAACAGGATTCCCGACGCGAGGCTGCTAAGGCCGCCGCTGAGAAGTTCCCCCAGAGTGTCGATATCGCTGGTCTGCCGCGCAATGATTCGACCCGACGTGTACCGCTCGTGAAATTCAAGGCTCAGTCGCTGCGTGTGGGCGAAAATGCGGCGACGAAGTTCCCCCAACACGTCCTGGCTGATCGTGATGGACCACCGGGTGTACAACGCGAGGAAGGCCGCAGCACCAACACCCGAGAGCACAAATCCCAGAACAATGAACAGAATCGGGACGAAATTGTTGTCGTCCACCGCCGCGGGTAACCCGGTGTCGAAACCGCGCGCGATGAGGGTCGGACCGACGACCTGGAGAGCGGTGCTGACAATGACGAGAACGATGGTCGTGAGGAATCTCGCTCGATACGGGCGAACCACGTCCCACAAGAGACTGATCGACCGTTGCCGGATGCGACGGTTTTCTTTTCTGTTGAGGTCTTGGCGATCTTCGCCCACCACGCCGAAAGTGCTCATGCGCTGTCCTCCGGAAGTTCACGGGGTTCGTCGTCCAACGACGAAATAACGTGCCGATAGGCATCGGACGAGGCCAGCAGTTCCGCGTGGGTTCCCACCGCAGCGATTCGCCCCTTATCGAGCAGAGCGACCCGATCGGCCAACATCACGGTCGACGGACGGTGTGCCACGACCAGGGCGGTGGTTGTCTTCAACACGCGGCGGAGCGCCGCTTCGACTCGGGCTTCGGTCTCGACGTCCAAAGCGGACAGCGGGTCGTCGAGGACCAACACTTCGGGGGCTGCGGCAATCGCGCGCGCCAGTGCCAGTCGCTGGCGCTGTCCCCCCGACAGGCTCTGCCCTTGCTCTCCGATGATCGTGTCGACACCGTGGGGAAGAGTGTAGACGAAATTCGCCTCGGCGATGTCGAGCGCCTGCTCAAGAACGGCGGTCGCCTGCTCGTCGGGCGCATCACGCAGGTCGTGACGCCCCAACAGCACATTGTTACGAACGGTGTCCGAGAACAGCGTCGCGTCTTCGAACGCCATCGCGATTCGAGTTCGCAGCGTCGTGAGGTCGAGCGATCGGACGTCAACCCCGTCCAGCAGGATTCGACCCGCGGTGACGTCGTAGAGTCGTGCGGGCAACGCCGTCAGTGTCGTTTTCCCACAACCCGTCGAACCAACCAACGCCATTGTCTCGCCCGGGCGAATCTCTAGGGTCACGCCGTTCAATAGATCGGGCGTCCCCGCGGGAGTTCCTTCGTGTCGAAAGTGAACGTCCTCGAAAATCAGCGAACCACCGGTGTCAGCGGGAGTCACCGGGTTATCGGGGTTCACAATGTCGTTACGACGGTCCAGCACCTCAAATATGCGGTTGAGCCCGCTGTGGGCCTCCAGCGCAAGGGCCATCAGGTATCCGATTGATTCGATGGGCCCAGCCAGCACCGCGGCCGTCGCAAAGAACGCGAAAAACTGCCCCGTTGTGAGATCGCCCTCGCTCGCGAGCCAGACTCCGGTCAACAGGCAAATTGCGAGAGCGAAATCGGGGACCCACACCAGCCAAAAACCGAGTGTGGCTTTCGCGTTTCCCTTGACGACTTCCAACTGGCGGCCGGTCGCTGCTCGATCCGCGAAGCTCGACAGTGCGTCCGAGCCGCGTCCAAAGGATCGGAGAACTCGGATGCCGTGAACGGACTCTTCGACCGACGTGGCGACATCACCCCATTGGTCCTGGGCGGCCCGAGACAGGCCGGTGTAACGGGACCGAAAACGCGAACCGAAGACGAACATGGGAATCGAACACACGAGGAAAACCAGCGCGAGCAGCGGGCTCCACGTGAACAAAATCACCACACCAAACACGATGGTGATTGCGTTGGATACCAGCAAGACGAAACCAAAAGACATCCAG
This sequence comes from Microbacteriaceae bacterium, assembly GCA_030725885.1. Lineage (GTDB taxonomy): Bacteria > Actinomycetota > Actinomycetes > Actinomycetales > Microbacteriaceae > MWH-TA3. Next base: position 5,219 of record JANRET010000054.1, read on the forward strand.
CGACGCATCAGGCTCACGTCGGAATTGGCTCTCGACAACAGCTGGCCGCTCTGCCATTTGTCGTGGAACGCGATCGGAAGATTCTGCAGGTGGTCGTAAATCGCGTTGCGAAGCCGCGAGTCGATTCGAGTACCCGGTGTGAGTACCGTCACGCGGCGAAGATAAATGAACAGCGCTTCCATCAAGCCCAGCACCGCAACGAGTCCAACCGCCCACCAAATGTCTGCGGGGTTACCGTTTTTGAGTGGTCCATCAACTAGTTGCTCGAGCGCGAGCGGAATGCCGAGAGCGAATCCGCTCGAAATCAGTGCGATTCCCATTCCCAAAATCAGACGCTTCATGTCGGGACCCGCGTACGGCATGATGCGCGCCAAGCTCCGGATGACGCCCGTGTTCTTTTCGGGGGCAGCGGATTCGGTATTCATGGGTGAAATGGAAGTCTAACGCGTACGAGGGCTTAGCCCCTGCGAGGCGGATACACCGACTGGTGTGAACCGCAGTTATTGTGCCGCGAGTTCCTTGTGAACCGCCACCATATCGATGGATTTGACCTGTGCGATGAGGTCTTCGAGTGCTGGCGCGGGAAGTGCTCCTGCTTGCGAGAAAAGGAGAACCTTTTCGCGAAAGACCATGAGGGTTGGAATGGATTGAATTCCGGCGGCCGACGCGAGTTGCTGTTGCGCCTCGGTATCAACCTTTCCGAAGAGGATGTCCTCGTGCTTCTCCGACGCGGCCTCGAAGATGGGAGCGAACATTCGGCAGGGACCACACCACGCCGCCCAGAAATCGACGATCACGATGTCGTTGGTCGTGATGCTGGGATCAAAGTTTTCCGACGTGAGTTCTAAGGTTGTCATGCCTCTATATTATACCCCTAGGGGTATATTGTAAACTGCCGGCACAATGTCAAGA
>JANRET010000055.1 GCA_030725885.1 Microbacteriaceae bacterium
ACCCGTGCTACTGCCGTGAAAGGGCAGCGTCCTAGGCCACTAAACGATGGGGCCGTGTCATGCCTCCGAAGACGCGCAACCTTCCGAAGTTTACGGGGAATTGTTCGCCCGCGCAAACCGCCCGCCGCGTCACAATGACAGAGAAGCCCTCGGTTGACGTTTACCCTGAAAGAACTAATGTTTTCGAGGGGGTGGCGGACGTGCGCACAGTGTGGCTGAGAATTGCGGCGTTCGTTGCGACCGTAGGACTTTTGCTGGGGTCTGTCGTCACGAACGACATGGCATTCGCGGTCGAATACCCGTCGTGGTCAGACGTTCTGAAGGCCCGCCAAAACATCGCTCAGAAAGAAAAGGCGATTGCCGAGCTCAAGAGCATCATTCGCGGTCTGGAAAAAAAGGCGGAAACGGCAACCGCCGAAGCACAACGTGTTGGCACGTTATACCAGGAAGCGCAGCAGCTCTATGATGAGGCCGCTTACAAGGCCGACCAGTTGCAGTCGCAGGCTGATGATGCCACACAGGCCGCGGATGCCTCACGAATTCGTGCCGGACAGTTTGTCTCGGAACTCGCTCGAGTCGGAAACGTCAACGTTTCGACGAGCCTACTGTCCGATGCATCGGACGCAGAAAACCTGCTCAGTCGGCTTGGATTCGCTTCGATCATCGCGTCCCAAGCGGACGGCATCTACCAGGCGGCAATCCGCGACAAGAACTCCGCGCAGTCCCTGACGGACCAGGCCGAGGTTGCCAAGAAAGAACGTGACATTCTGCGCGACGCCGCCGAGGCGTCGTTCGAAATCGCGCAGGACGCGGCCATTGCCGCTGAGAACGCGTTTCAGGAACAGCAGACCCATCAGGCAACGCTCCTGGCACAACTGGCCACTCTTGTCCAAAACCGTCGCGTCACGGAACGTGAATACAAAGCGGGCGTCGAGGCTAACGGAACAGCCGGAAGCGACCTCCCTCCAGGCGCCATTTCGTCTAAAGGATGGGCGCGCCCCGCGGCCGGCTATATCTCGAGCAATTTTGGTTACCGAACCCACCCGATCTACAACACGGTGAAGTTCCACGCCGGCACCGACCTTGCGGGCGGCTGTGGAATTCCGATTTACGCCGCACGCGGTGGGCAGATCGTCTACGCCGGGTGGAACGGCGGATACGGAAACTTCATCCTCATCAACCACGGCGACGGAATTACCACGGGCTACGCCCACATCGCCACGGGCAAAACCTTTGTGCGATTCGGTGAACAGGTGTCAACCGGTACTCACATCGCGAACGTCGGCTCAACGGGCGCGTCTACCGGGTGCCACCTTCACTTCGAGGTTCGCGAGGGCGGAAGAGCCATCAATCCCGTGCCGTTCATGAAGGGCAAGGGAATCACTCTCGGGTAATTAGTGACCGGTTCCGAAGCGGGCGATGCCGTCTTCGACAATCTGTTCGGCCTCGGCGCGACCCTGCCAACCCTCGGTCTTGACCCACTTGCCGGGTTCGAGGTCCTTGTAGTGCTCGAAAAAGTGTTCGATTTCCTTTTTGGTGAACTCGGGGATGTCATCGATGTCTTGAATGTGCGCCCAGCGGGGGTCCTTCTCCAGAACCGCGATGACCTTGGCATCACTACCGCCGTCGTCCGTCATGTTGAAGACGGCGACCGGCCGAACCGTCAGTCCGACACCGGGGAACAGGGGGTAGTCCAGCAGGACGAGAACGTCCACCGGGTCGCCATCGAGTCCCAGGGTGTTCTCGAAAAATCCGTAATCGGTCGGGTACACGAATGTCGTGAACAATACGCGGTCGAGGAACACACGCCCGGTCTTGTGGTCGACCTCGTATTTGTTGCGGCTTCCCTTGGGGATTTCAATTACCGCTGCGTATCCGGTCATGGCGACTCCTCGTGTCGAACAGGTTGTTCGATAACCTTACCGAGTGACCGATACCAAGGGTGAGCGACGGGGAAAACTGAGCCCCGCGGTTGCTGAGGTCCGATCGGCACTCGCACAATTTCTCGATCGCCACCCCATCGAAATCGGCGGCCTTGTCCTTGTCGCGGTGAGCGGCGGAGCCGACTCGCTCGCTCTCGCCGCCGCAACGCGCTTTATGGCCGCCCAACGAGGTTTCCGCGTGGGATCGATTGTGGTCGATCACGGTGTGCAATCGGGCAGCGCCGACATCGCCGAACGTGTAGCGGCATCCCTTCGCGCGCTGGGGCTCGACCCGGTGGAGGTCGTCCCGGTGGTGGTGGGAACCGTGGGTGGTCCCGAGGCGGCGGCGCGCGATGCCCGGTATGCCGCGCTTCGTGCGGCGGCCAAACGACTCGGCGCGGATCTAGTCCTTACTGGTCACACCCGTAACGACCAAGCCGAAACGGTGTTGTTGGGGCTCGCGCGCGGAAGCGGCCCCGGAAGTATTCGCGGAATGTCCGAGTTCGAGGACGGTATCGGTCGTCCGCTGTTGGACGTCACCCGCGGCACGACCCGGGCGGCGACAATCGCCGAAGGATTGGATCCGTGGGACGACCCGCACAACACTGACGAGCGATTCACTCGGGTGCGCGTCCGACACAGCGTTCTGCCCGTTCTCGAGAGCGAACTCGGTCCCGGCATCGTCGATGCGCTCGCGCGAACCGCGTCGCTCGTCCGGGACGACGATGACGCTCTGGACCTTCTGGCGGCGGGGATGGCCCATCAGGTCTTGGGGGACAACCCGGTGTCCTTCGCCGCCGCCGATGTGGCGTCTCGGCCGCGTGCTCTGCGAACCCGCATTATCCGAATCGCCGCGAAGCGAGCCTTTGGCACGACTCTCACGCGGGTGCAGACGCACGCCATCGACGCCCTTCTCGTCGACTGGCACGGCCAGGGGGCACTCGACGTTACCGGCGGTAGTGTGGTCAGGCACGATGGTCGAGTGGTGTTCACCCCAGCAAGCGAGGACTAAATGCGGTACGACGACGTTTCGGACGAACTCGACGAGATTCTCGTCACCGAAGAACACATGCTGGCGCGACTGGCGGAGTTAGCCCGGGAAGTCGAACTCGACTACGACGGGCAGGACCTGCTCTTGGTCGGTGTGCTCAAGGGGGCTGTAATGGTCATGAGCGACCTGTCCCGCGCCCTCACCCGACCGGTCACGATGGATTGGATGGCGGTCTCGTCCTACGGTCACGGCACAACGTCCAGCGGGGTCGTCCGAATCCTCAAGGACCTCGACATCGACATAGCGGGCAAGAACGTTCTGTTGGTCGAAGACATCATCGACACGGGGCTCACGCTGTCGTGGTTGCGGGACAACCTGTTGTCGCGCGGTGCGTCGAGCGTCAAGATTTTTGCCGCGCTTCGGAAACCGGATGCGCTGAAGGTCGACATCGTTGCGGATTACCTCGGTTTCGACATCCCGAACAAGTTCGTCGTCGGTTACGGGCTTGATTACGCTGAGAACTATCGCCATCTGCGCGACGTCGCGGTGCTGTCGCCGCGCATGTACGCCGACAGCGAATAACCGATTCCGCGTCCACCTGTGCCGAGTACGCTGGAATGACGTGTTCGAGACAGGAGCAAGGCGCAGGATGAAGAAATTTCTCAAGGGTCCGTGGCTGTACATCGCCGCCGGTCTGTTGATTGTGTGGTTGGGTTTTTCGTTCCTCACCACGGTTAACTACGCCCCCGTTTCGACGAAAGAGGGCCTCGCCTTCATCGCCGACGGCAAAGCCGCAGAGGTCACGGTCACCGATTTCGACCAGCGCGTCGATGTGACTTTGAAAGAGGCGGACGCCACCTACGGCGAGACCGTTCAGTTCTACTACGTCGCGCCGCGTGGCACCGAAGTCCTGCGGGTCATCACCGCCGCGAACCCCGAGAAATTCACCGACGCCGTGCCGCGCGAATCCTGGTTCGTGTCGCTGCTTGGTTTCCTCATTCCGCTTCTGATCATCGGGCTGTTGTTCTGGTTCATCGCCACCAGCGCGGGTGGTTCGCGCGGTGCGATGCAGTTCGGACGTTCGCGGGCCAAGTTGTTCACCAAGGAATCCCCGCAGGTCACGTTCGACGACGTCGCGGGTGCGGATGAAGCTCTCGAGGAACTGCACGAAATCAAGGAATTCCTGCAGAACCCCGAAAAGTTCCAAAAAGTCGGAGCCCGCATCCCGAAGGGCGTGTTGTTATACGGCCCTCCCGGAACGGGCAAGACGCTTCTCGCTCGTGCGGTCGCCGGCGAGGCCTCGGTTCCGTTCTATTCGATTTCCGGTTCCGACTTCGTCGAAATGTTCGTCGGGGTGGGTGCGAGCCGCGTCCGCGACCTGTTCGACGTCGCAAAACAGAACTCACCCGCCATCATTTTCATCGATGAAATTGACGCCGTCGGTCGCCACCGCGGTGCCGGTATGGGCGGCGGTCACGACGAGCGTGAACAAACCCTCAACCAGCTCCTTGTGGAAATGGACGGGTTCGAGCCGGGCGTCAACGTCATCATGATTGCGGCGACAAACCGTCCCGACATCCTCGACCCCGCGCTGTTGCGCCCGGGGCGTTTCGACCGCCAGATTCAGGTGGATGCCCCCGATTCGAAGGGCCGCGCCAAGATCCTGGCCGTTCACTCGAAAGACAAGCCGATGGCGAAAGACGTCGACTTGGAAATTCTGGCTCGCAAGACTCCCGGCTACACGGGTGCGGATCTGGCGAACGTGCTTAACGAGGCGGCGCTGTTGACCGCGCGCCAGGGTAAGAGCGAATTGACCAACGAAACCCTGGACGAGGCCGTCGACCGCGTAATGGCGGGACCGCAAAAGCGCTCGCGCATCATGAAGGACAAGGAACGACTCATCACCGCTTATCACGAGGGCGGTCACGCACTGGCCGCCGCCGCGATGCGCCAGACCGATCCCGTCACCAAGGTGACGATCCTGCCGCGCGGACGCGCTCTGGGATACACGATGGTTGTGCCCATCGACGACAAGTACTCGATAACCCGCAACGAACTGCTCGACCAACTCGCCTACGCGATGGGCGGCCGAGTCGCCGAGGAAATCGTGTTCCAGGACCCGACAACGGGCGCTTCCAACGACATTGAAAAAGCGACGAGCATCGCCCGGCGCATGGTCACGGAATTCGGAATGACCACCGGGGTTGGTGCCGTCAAGCTCGGTTCTGGTTCGGGCGAAGTGTTCCTCGGTCGTGACGTCGGTCACCAGCGCGACTACAGCGACGGCGTCGCCGAACGGATCGATGCCGAGGTTCGCGCGTTGATCGACAACGCTCACGACGAAGCCTGGAAGGTGCTCACGGCGAACCGTCCGCTGCTGGATCAGCTGGCCAAAGAACTACTCGAGAAGGAAACGCTCGACCACAACCAGCTGGCGACGATTTTTGCCAAGGTCAAGAAACTTCCCGCGCGTCCCGTGTGGAAGTCGAACCCCAAGCGGCCCGTCTCGACGAAGGGACCGATTTCGGTGCCCAAGCGGGTGTCCGCCGAGTCACCCGCAGCACCCGCCGTGGTGAAACCCGCGGCGAAGAAAACCGCGGTCCGGAAGCCCGCCGCTGCGCGGACAAAGCCGGCCACAAAGTAGTCGATGTGTCGATAGATCGTGAACGCATCGCTGCGGCCGTCAGGGAAATCCTCGCGGCGATTGGCGAGGACGCGACGCGCGAAGGTCTGCGCGAGACGCCGAGCCGAGTGGCGGATGCGATGGCGGAAATGTATTCGGGTGTTGGTGTGGACGCGTCCATCGGTCTCCGCGATGCGGGCTCCACCGCCGATGTCGTGTCGAACGATCCTGTCATCGTCCGGGACCTGACATTTCGGTCGATGTGCGAGCACCACCTCTTGCCGTTTTACGGTGTCGCGCACGTCGCGTACGCACCGACAGACACGGTTGTCGGTCTCGGACGTATCGCCCGAGTTCTGGAGACCGTCACGTCGCGACCGCAGGTGCAGGAACGAATCGGCCTCGAAATGTGTGCGGCGCTGACCGACGGTGCGGGGGCGGAGGGAGTCCTCGTCGTGCTC
>JANRET010000056.1 GCA_030725885.1 Microbacteriaceae bacterium
GTTCTCGTGTCCAATCGCACTGACGATGGGGGTGACCGACGCGGCTGCGGCGCGAACAATGCTCTCGTCGCTGAACGCCACGAGTTCCAGGAACGCCCCGCCTCCGCGGGCAATGATGATGACGTCCACGGTGGGGTCCGCGTCGAGTTCCGCGATCGCCGCCGGAATCTGTGCGACAGCGGCCGCCCCGGACACCGCCGTGTGAATCGTACGAAACTGAACGTCGGACCAGCGGTTGCGTGCGTTGGCCAACACGTCTTTTTCGGCGTCCGAATCCTTCGACGTGATCAGCCCGATGCACCGAGGGAACTTGGGCAGGGGCACTTTGCGCGACGCATCAAAGAGCCCCTCGGACTGCAATTGCACGCGCAGTTCTTCGATTTTGACGAGAAAATCCCCGAGCCCTTCGCGGCGAATCGCGTCGGCGAGGAACTTCATTTCACCTCTTTTGGGCCAGTAATCGAACCGACCGTAGAGGCGAACTTTGTCCCCGGCCTTGTACGGCTCGGTCTCGGACGCCACCAACGAGCCCTGAATCTTGCACTGCAGTTGTGCCGTCTCGTCCTTCATCGCGAAAAACACGATTTCTTTCCACGGCTTCCACTCAGCGATTTCACCTTCGAGCCAGAACGATTTCCACCCCGAGATTTTCTCGCGGGCGACCTGCGACGCGACACTGACCGACAGCGGTGTGATGTCGTCGGGCGCGTCCGTCATGCTTCCACCGTACCCGTCCTCGCCGACACCGAAACGGTACTGTGGAGGTTCGCCACGAAAGGAATCTGATGCGTCCCGTCACCTACGTTTATGACGATCTCGGGACAATCGATGCCGCATCGGGCATGCTTCAACTGCAATTACGCGATGTCGTCGTGATGACACCCGAGACTGCGTTTGATGACGAACCCATCGTTTTGGATGCGATGCCGAGCACCGACCACGGTGACGACTTCATGGATCGCCTGATTGCAATGATGACCGACCTTCCCGTCGTGTTCACGATGTCGGCGCTCGTCGGGGAACGAACCGATACCGAGGCGGCACTCCGAGAACCGTTGAGCAAGGCGACTCTCAACCTCGCTGGTTTGCGTCGGTTCCACGGCGCGTTCGACGGTTCGTACGAATGGGATTCGGACGACAACGGGTTGCTCGTTGAATGGACGAACGACACTCAACTTGTTCGCCTGCATGTTCCCGACCCACGTGAAGGAACTGATTTTGTGCTTGTCGCTAAAGGTCCGGCGGGCGATTTTCAGTGGCACTCCATCGCCGACCTCGCAGCCGACTTTGAAAACATAGACTGAACCCGTGAGCACAGTCACTAACGGCAAAATCGAAATCACCCTTCGGGCGAGCCACCCGGTCCGAGAGACGCCCCTCGTCGAGGTGCCGACCGCCGGTCCGAAAAAGGTGCTGCTGGCCGCGCCCCGCGGTTATTGCGCGGGGGTCGACCGAGCCGTTGTGGCCGTCGAAAAAGCGCTCGACCAGTTCGGGGCGCCCGTCTATGTGCGCAAGGAAATCGTCCACAACGTCGAGGTTGTAACGGCGTTGACCGAACGCGGCGCCGTGTTCGTCAACGAGGTCGACGAGGTGCCGGAGGGTTCCCACCTCGTGTTCAGCGCCCACGGAGTTTCTCCCAAGGTCAAGAGCGACGCGTTCGATCGCAACCTTATGGCCATCGACGCGACTTGCCCGCTCGTCACCAAAGTTCACCGCGAAGCCGAACGTTTTTCGCGCACCGGCTTCCACATTCTTCTCGTCGGCCACGAAGGCCACGAAGAAGTCGAGGGCACGATGGGGCACGCCCCCGACCAGACGACGCTCGTCAACAACCCCGACGAAGCGGATGTCATCGAAGTGCCCGACACCGACAAATTGATTTGGCTGTCACAGACCACCTTGTCCGTCGACGAGACGATGGAGACCGTCCGTCGGCTCCGGCTGCGTTTTCCACACCTGCAAGACCCGCCCAGCGACGACATTTGTTACGCGACTCAGAACCGACAGGTTGCGATCAAAAAGATTGCCCCCGACTGCGACCTCGTGCTCATTGTCGGTTCGTCCAACTCGTCCAATTCGGTTCGACTCGTCGAGGTGGCACTCGAAGTCGGTGCCCGCGCGGCCTACCGAATCGATTACGCGAGTGAAGTGAAGCAGGAATGGTTCGACGGCGTCGAAACCGTTGGCATTTCATCCGGCGCGAGCGTCCCCGAACACCTGGTGGACGAACTGTTGTCGGACATTCGTCACGCGGGTTTCCGCCACGTCGAAACCGTGACCACCGCGACGGAGGACCTTATGTTCTCGCTCCCGAAGGAATTGCGCGGCGAAAGCGATCGACCACTCGGTGGCCGACGCTCCGACTCGTAGACCGATTACCGGAGGGCGTGACCGGCTGAGCCGAGTTGCTTGGCGTAATCGACAACGCGCGACGCCATCGACGTCTCGGCGAGCTTGCCCCACGAACGCGGGTCGTAGACCTTTTTGTTTCCCATTTCGCCGTCGACCTTGAGGACCCCGGCATAGTTGGTGAACATCGTGTCCGCGACGGAACGTGTGAACGCGTATTGGGTGTCGGTGTCAAGGTTCATCTTGACGACACCGTTGCGAACGGCTTCGCTGATTTCGTCCTCGGTCGAGCCTGATCCGCCGTGGAACACGAGGTCGAGCGGCTTTGCGCCAGTACCGTACTTCGCCTCGAGACCGGACTGGATTTCGGCAAGAATCTCGGGGCGCAATTTGACGTTGCCGGGCTTGTAGACGCCGTGCACGTTTCCGAAAGTGAGGGCGGCCATGTACCGGCCGTTTTCGCCGAACCCCAGCGCTTCGACGGTCGCGATCGCGTCATCCAGCGTGGTGTACAGGCTGTCATTGATGTCGTGGCTGACACCGTCTTCTTCGCCACCGACAACGCCAATTTCGACCTCGAGGATGGCGTTGATGTTCTTGGTCTTCGCCAGAATCTCGCGGGCAATGGTGAGGTTCTCGGCCAGCGGAACAGCCGAACCGTCCCACATGTGTGACTGGAAAATCGGTTCGCGTCCCGCCTTCACTTCCACTTCGCTCGCCTCAATGAGCGGGTAAACAAAACCGTCGAGTGCATCCTTGGGGCAGTGGTCGGTGTGGATCGCAACGGTAATCGGATACGACTTGGCGACTTCGTGGACGAACCTGGCCATCGCCAGTGCACCCGTCGCACGTGCCTTCACGGTGTGTCCGGCAAAAAAGTCGGCACCACCCGTCGTCACCTGAATGATTCCGTCCGAACCGGCCTCGGTCAGTCCCTGCAACACAGCGTTGATGGTCGAGGACGACGAGACGTTGATGGCGGGAAACGCGAAAACGTTCTTTTTCGCTGTGTCGAGCATTTCGGCATATTGATCCGGTGTAGCGACGGGCATGGTTCTCCTTGGCGTGGGACGTCAGTGCGGTTCAGTCTACTGTTCGAGCCCACGGGCTAGGCTGGAGGAAACCAAAGGGACTCACATGACCATCCAATTCGACCACCCGGATCGCAACCTCGCGCTGGAACTCGTTCGGTCCACCGAGGCGGCCGCGATTCGCGCGTTGCCGTACATCGGTCGCGGTGACAAGAATGCGGCGGACGGCGCGGCGGTCGACGCGATGCGAACGTTCCTCGGCACGGTGAATTTCCAGGGGACCATCGTCATCGGTGAAGGGGAAAAAGACAACGCCCCGATGCTGTTCAATGGCGAAGTGGTGGGGAACGGCTCCGGTCCCGAGTGCGACATCGCGGTCGACCCCATCGACGGAACGAGTCTTACTGCGGTGGGACGCGGGCACGCGATTTCCATGTTGGCGGTGTCGGACCGCGGGACAATGCTCGACGCGTCGAGTGTGTTTTACATGGAGAAACTCGTGGCCAACGCGGATGCGCACGGCGTTCTGGATTTGTCCCAGTCGTTGACCGACAACATTCGCGCTCTCGCGAAAGCGAAGAACAAGCGCGTGAACGAGATCAAGGTCGCCATTCTGGACCGCCCGCGTCACGCGGACGCCATCGAAGAAATCCGCACGGCCGGAGCTCACACCCGCCTGATCCTCGACGGTGACGTCGCCGCGGGAATCAATGCCGCGCGCGAGGACAACCGGATCGACATGTGTTACGGCGTCGGCGGCAGCCCCGAAGGAGTCGCGGTCACGTGTGCGATCAAGGCGTTGGGTGGTTTCATCCAGGGACGTTTGGTGTCGGGGTCCGACGAAGAACATGCCCGTGGGACCGCCGCGGGCCTCAAGTTTGATTACGTATATTCCGCCGACGAATTGGTCGCTAGCGAGAACACCTTCTTTGTCGCGACCGGAGTGACCGACGGTGAACTCGTGCGTGGGGTCCGTCACGACGGCCGTTGGTTGCGCACCGAGAGCGTCATTTTCCGCTCACGTTCGGGGACGGTTCGCCGTGTCAGCTCGGACTATCTCGCCGAGCGCTGGCTGGGCTAGTTAGCTCGCGAGCTCTGATTCGACGGTGCGATTGCGCGCCAGTACGGTGCCCGACCACATCGCAGCCAGACCGATAATGGCGATGCCGACGAGTGCTAGTTGCCAGGATCCGGTTTCGGCCCGGCTGAATCCCATCAGCGGGACAACCACCGCGGACACCGAGTAGGCGATGAACTGAGCGAAGGCACTGACCTGAAGCGAGGCGCCACTCGACGCGGTTCGTAGGTTGATGAGAACGAGTGCGAGCGGGAACAAAAGGGTTCCGCTTCCGAGGACAACAGCCCACAGGTAGGGCGCAACGGTCGGTGCGAGTGCGAACCCGAGAGCGCCGGTGATGGTGAGCCCTGAGCCAACGAACACGAGCGCCGAAATGTTAGGGATCTTGGCGGCGAGAAGAGGGATGCCCAGTGCGACGGGAAGTCCCGCCCCGGCGAAGAGTGCGAGGATGAGTCCGCCCTCCGCTTGGTTCATTAGCGCGGATTCTTTAGCGATGTCGGGAAGCCAGGCGAACATTCCGTAACCGGTGGTGGAGGACACCACGAGTGTTGTGGCGATGGCCCACGCGGTGGGAGATCGGTGGACACGAAGGCGCTCACCCCGAATTTGAGGGATCGGAGTGTCCGTTGAGCGGTGCCCGCGCCGAATTTCGATCAGCCACGGGATGAGCGCACCCAGTGAGAGGAATACCCAGGCGCCGAGGGCGATTCGCCACGACGTTCCCAGGCTGAGGGGGACTGCAATCAAGGCCGGAACAATCGATCCGATTGCGACAAACGTCATGTACGCCGAGGACATCGCGCCGATGGCGTTGGGGAAATAGCGTTTGACCACGGGAGGCAGGGACACGTTTCCCATTCCGCTGCCGATGAGGACCAGAGCAGAGCCAGCGACGATGGTGAACCAGTCAGTGGCCGCGCTCCGCACCACGTGGCCGACGGTCATGAGCGACAACAGAATGACGAGGTTCCATTCGAGCCCGACCAACCGCGTGATGCGGGGGGTGATCAGTCCGCCGATGACGTAGGCGATCGGGGGAAGTGAGCCAAGAACCGCTCGCGCATCGATGCCGAGCGCCACGTCGGAGTTGATGATGTCGTAGATCGGGCTGAGCCCACCGACCGCCGTCCGCGTGTTCATGGCGACGAGTACAACGCCCAACACCGCGACGAGGGTGTCGAGGTGGAGCCGGCTAGGTCGTGGAATCGTCATCAGAGTCCATTGTGGACTCCGAGGGACGAACCGCTAAATCCAGGTCGAGTTCGTTTTCTGTTGCCGATTTGAGCGCGCGCGCTTTCGCAATCTTTCCGTCGGCCAGTTCACGCGGTTTCTTGTCGAGTTGCGTGAGGCTAGGGAACGCCGCATCGGTGACGCCGGGGATCGCAACAGCCGCACCAATGAGGGAGTTTTCGAAACGGCTGGCGAACGTGTTGTAGTTGTTGACCGTTGCGTTGAGGCTGTTGGCGAACTTGTTGACAT
>JANRET010000057.1 GCA_030725885.1 Microbacteriaceae bacterium
GTTGTGGATTGCGCTGATGTCCGCCGCCGCACTCGAGCGAGTCGAACGCATCGCGGCGGCGGACCGCTACATCCCTGAATTTCTGTCGCTTGGGGTCGCCGTCGCGAACTCTCGGCTGGACCAGACTCTCAACACCCCCGCCATTGCGACTCTGTTGCTGATGGATTCGCAGATCCAATGGATTCGTGACAATGGCGGATTGTCCTGGGCGGACGCTCGGACGCGGGACTCGTCGAATCGCATTTACGCGTGGGCTGACACCCACCCGAGCGCAACGCCGTTTGTCGCCGTTCCGGAAAACCGCTCACAGGTGGTTGCCACAATCGATTTTGATGACACCGTGGACGCGGCGAAAGTTTCCGCCCTGTTGCGTGCCAACGGAATTGTCGACATCGACCCCTACCGCAAGCTCGGTCGAAACCAACTGCGCATCGCGACCTTCACCGCGATTGAACCGGACGACGTGACTCGGTTGCTGGGGGCTATCGACTTGGCGATTGCCGCGCTTTAGCGGTCGTCCGCTACGACAAAATCGTCGTCATCGACAACGTCGAGGTCCTCGATACCTAAGTCATCGTCATCGACATCATCGAGGTCGTCGACACCATCGTCCTCGTCGTCGTCGATTTCGTCATCTGGAACAACGACAACCTCGTCCTCGACGCCCGCCGCAATCGACGCTTCGTAATCCCGCAGGCGGTCCGCCCAGGGCACCCACTCGGGGGACTGAATCGAATCGACGCCGGCGAGAAGTTCGGTTTCCAGAATCGTGGTGGTGGAACCGTCGACGGCGAGTGACGCTACCCACTCCCACCCGATGTAGCCGGGCAGGTTTGACCCGAACCGCACGGTTGCAACCCCCACGGATTCTTTCGCCGACAGCACCGATCCGATCGTGTCGGCCGGGGTCATTGTTTCGAGAGCAGCGCGAGCCGCCTTCTCGAGAGCTTTAGGAGTCAAAGTTTTCCGCAACCTTTCGAAGTACTACCGCAATTTTGCGGGAATGGGCGTTCGCGGGGTAGTGCCCGCGGCGCAAATCCGAGCTGGCGGATTCGAGAAGCCGGATGACATCCTCGACAATGACCACCATGTCATCCGCACTGCGGCGGCGGCTGCGAACGACGGATTGAGGCTCTTCCAGAACCGACACCCCGTGAGCCTGCAGGCCGCGCTTGCCATCGACCGTTCCATATTCGACGAGCGCACCGGGTTGCACGGTCGTGCCAGCGGGCAATGCCGAGGCGTGGAGGAATACCTCACTGCCGTCGTCACCCTGGATAAATCCAAAACCCTTGTCCTCGTCGAAGAACTTTACTTTTCCGGTTGGCATAACGTCTCCTTGAATCCTGACCTTTACCGAGGATACCTGTCGGCGCGATAAACTAAACGGATGCCTTCTTCACACCTCGTCTCGGTTCGGTTGGGAATGTTGTCATTACGAGAACTCGAGAAACTCGTGTTGTCCCGTCCGTGGACGATGGGGCGCCAGCACGACCTCCACGATGTGGCCGACACACTCCTGTCCCCTGAGTCGATTGTCCCGACGCTGCGTTCGCTCGCGCGGCCGACACTGATGTCCCTTATCTCTGGCACAGCGGACGCGCTCGCCCGCGAGGTGATGCTCGCGGATGACGACGGAGCGGTGTACCCCGAAGTCACCGCACTGGTGCCCGCAATCCTCGATCAGTCGGTCCCCGCTGCACCCGCCACCTCCGGTGACAGCACCACGGTCGCTCTTCACAGCGTCATCGCGATTCGCGATCTCATCGATTGGGTTGCCCGCGACCCGATCCCGATGGGAGCCACGGGCGGCCTTCTTAAAGTCGAAGAAAAAATGCTCGCTGCCGGGCTGGTCGTTTCCGATGAGGACGCCGCAGCCCTCGTCGGAATTGCCCACACCGCCGGACTGGTGAACACGATTGATCGCCGCCTCTACGCCACCACCCGCGGCCTCGAGTTGATGGACAACCTAATCGGGTTGTGGACCGTCTGCGCAGAATCGATTGGCTCTATCGTGAGCCGTTCAGTTCGCGAGGCTTGCGCCGCGGCGAGCCGGTACGACCTCGAGTTCATCGAATGGCTTATGCCGTTTCGTGATTCGTCCGAGTCACGCGAACTGACGACACTGTCGAACGGTTCCCGCTTGTTCGGTCTCACCGCTGGAGGTACGACCGAACTTGGGCGAGCTTTTCTTGACCCGAGCGCCGACGCCACTGCACAACTCTCTGATTTGTTCCCCGAGTTGCAGAATTCCGTTTACGTTCTTGATGACTTGAGCATCATCGCGCCGGGACCGGTGTCACGAGCCACCGCCGACTTCCTCTCACTCGTGTCCACACTTGAAACTCGGGGGCTCGCCCCCAAATATCGGCTTGATCAGTCGCTGATTCTGCGCGCCATCGCCAACGGACAGACCGCCGATTCCATCGTCGCGCGACTGATGGAACTGTCACTCACCCCTGTCTCCCCCGCTGTCACATCGACGGTCGATGACACCTCGCGAAATGGACGGTTTATCGTCCTCAACGGCACCGGAACCGATACGGCAGCGAAAGCGTCCCACGCGGAACTCGGCGAGATGTTGTTGACGGATCCGAGGCTGCAACGGCTCGCCCCAATCAAGGTCGACGACTTTTCGGTCTTGTACGGAGCCTCACGCCTTCGAGTCGAAACTGCTCTCGCCGAAACTCGGTACACGGTTGTCTCACCAACACCCGAGATAATAGTGGTCGCGCCGGCGGCTCCGACCAAGCTTCTCGACCTCATCGAACACCTCCACGAGACAGGATTGGGATCGACTCACCTCGAGCGGGCACTCATGACCGCGGGAAAGTCGCGCAGCTCGGTGACGTTGCTGGTCGAAACCAGCACGGGCAACAGGACAATCACGCTCGAACCCCGGCACGTCGCGAACGGGCGTGTTCGAGGACTCGACACCGTTGCCGACGTCGAACGAACACTGCCCATTTCCGCCATCATCGAACTACTCGCGGTCGGGGAATAACGCGTGAACGGCCCCCTGATTGTCCAGAGCGATCGCACCGTCCTGCTCGAAGTCGGTCACGAGCACGCAACCGAAGCGCGTCATGCACTCGCGGTTTTCGCCGAACTCGAGCGCGCCCCCGAACACATTCACACCTACCGCATTACGCGTCTTGGACTGTGGAATGCGCGTGCCGCCGGGCACACCGCCGATGAAATGCTCGAGACGCTCGAGACCTATTCCAAGTTCCCTGTGCCACCGGTCGTCGCAATTGACATCGCCGACACCGTGTCGCGGTACGGGCGAATTGTCGTTGAACGCGACACCGATGGTCTGTACCTCGAAGCAGAATCCCCGGAGATTCTCGCCGAAGTCACGCGAACCTCGAAACTTGAGCCGTTGCTCGGGGCAATCACAAGCCCGACTGTGGTGCGTCTGAACGATTGGGCTCGCGGCATCGTCAAACAGGAATTGTTGGGAATCGGCTGGCCCGCTGAAGACCGAGCGGGCTTCACCGAGGGAACACCGATGACCGTCGCACTCGACAATTCGACCTGGGAACTTCGCGGCTACCAGCGCGAGGCCATCGACCTGTTCGATAAGAGTGGCGCCGGCGTCGTGGTCCTCCCGTGTGGGGCGGGCAAAACCGTCGTCGGAATTGGAGCGATGGTCGAAGGCCAGTCGTCCACGCTAATCCTCGTAACCAACTCGGTGTCAGCGCGGCAGTGGCGCGATGAAATCATCGCCCGGACCACCCTTTCGGCCGAGGATATTGGCGAATATTCGGGTGAAAAAAAGGAAATCAAGGCCGTCACGATTGCGACTTATCACATCCTCACGGCAAAGCGCGCGGGTGCGTTCGCCCACCTTCCCCTGCTCGACGCCAACAACTGGGGACTCATTATCTATGACGAAGTTCACCTGCTCCCCGCTCCCGTTTTCAAGTTGACGGCAGACCTGCAGGCGCGTCGTCGTTTGGGGCTGACCGCGACACTGGTCCGAGAAGACGGCAAAGAGGGCGACGTCTTTAGCCTGATCGGCCCGAAGCGTTTCGACGCGCCGTGGAAGGAAATCGAGGCACAGGGGTTCATCGCACCGGCGCGTTGTGTGGAGGTTCGGGTGTTGCTCGAATCAGACGAGCGGATGGAATACGCCGTTGCGACCGAACGTCAACGGTTCCGAATCGCAGCGACGAGTCCCGCCAAACGTCCCATCATTTCCAAATTGATTGCCCAACATCCCGATGATCAAATCCTCGTGATTGCTCAGTACCTCGACCAGATTGATGATGTGTCGGACTCCCTGGGTCTGCCGACAATCACCGGAGCGACGCCCGTCGACGAACGCGAGGTGCTGTACGACAAGTTTCGAACCGGCGAGATTCGCGTGTTGCTCGTGTCCAAGGTCGCGAACTTTTCGGTCGACCTGCCCGATGCGTCCGTTGCGATTCAGATTTCGGGGTCGTTCGGTTCGAGGCAGGAAGAAGCACAGCGGCTCGGACGAATTTTGCGACCCAAGTCGGACGGGCGAAGCGCCGTCTTTTACACCGTGGTTGCTCGCGATACCGTCGAACAGGATTTCGCCCAGAACCGCCAGCGATTTCTTACGGAACAGGGTTACGCTTACGAAATTGTCGACGAAGGCGCGATTTAGTCCCCAACCGGATCCCACACGAGTTCACCCCCAACCCTGCGGCCGAATGCGGCGGGAAGACGCACGAAACGCCATCATGGCGGGATGACCAGTTTCCACGTCGACGCCGGCGCTTTGGACGCCGCCGCGTCTCACATCACCCGGACTATCGATTCTCTTCACTCCGACATCGCAAGCCTCACCGCCCAGCTTCGCGGCCTCGAGGGAACGTGGTCAGGACCGGCAGCGCTCGCCTTCACAGGAGTTGTTGACGAGTGGACAACGAACAGCACGCGTGTCGCCGAATCGTTGAGTGACATCGGCATCGCACTTCGCACAATCCAAACGCACTACCTCGACACGGAACAGGCAAACCTGCGACTTCTCGGGCGTTGACAACGAAAAACGGGAGTGGCGCGAACGCCACCCCCGTTTTCGATGTTGGGGTTAGAAGCCCATTCCACCGCTCGGGTCGCCCGCGGGCGCGGCCGATGCAGGTTCGGGCTTTTCCGCGATGACCGCTTCGGTCGTGAGGAACAGTCCTGCGATCGAGGCGGCGTTCAGCAAGGCCGAACGGGTCACCTTGACCGGGTCACTGATACCCGCTGCGAGCATGTCGACGTATTCACCGGTCGCGGCATTGAGCCCCTGACCGATCGGCAGACTGCGGACCATGTTGACGACAACACCGGGCTCATGACCCGCGTTGAGCGCGATCTGACGCAACGGCGACTCAATGGCCAAGCGAATGATGTTGACGGCAGTTTGCTCGTCACCATCCAGCTTCAACTTGTCGAGAATAGATGCGGCCTGCAAAAGTGCGACACCGCCGCCGGGGACGATGCCCTCTTCGACAGCGGCTTTCGCGTTACGGATGGCGTCCTCGATACGGTGCTTGCGCTCCTTGAGTTCGACCTCGGTCGCGGCACCCGCCTTGATGACAGCCACACCTCCGGCGAGTTTCGCAAGTCGCTCCATGAGCTTTTCGCGGTCGTAGTCGGAATCGGTGTTCTCGATTTCCTGACGAATCTGCTTGACGCGACCCGCCACCGCCTCGGACGTTCCGCCACCTTCGATGATGGTGGTTTCGTCTTTGGTAATAACCACCTTGCGTGCAGAGCCGAGCAAGTCGAGCGTCACACCGTCGAGCTTGAGTCCGACCTCTTCGCTGATGACCTGACCACCCGTGAGGAGCGCGATGTCCTGCAACATGGCCTTGCGACGATCACCAAAGCCGGGCGCCTTGACAG
>JANRET010000058.1 GCA_030725885.1 Microbacteriaceae bacterium
TACTGGATTGACGAACGATTCCGCTGGTACACCGACCTCGGGATCAACCCCGATAATCTGCGCCTGTTCGAACACCCCGCCGAAAAGCTGTCGCACTATTCCAAACGAACGGTTGACATCGAATATCGTTTCGGTTTCTCGTCGGGTGAATTCGGTGAACTTGAAGGTGTCGCGAATCGCACCGATTTTGACCTGAAGACCCATTCAGCGGCGTCGGGCACGGAGCTGTCGTACTTCGACCAGGCCAAAAACGAACGGTGGACGCCGTACGTCATCGAACCGGCAGCGGGACTCACCCGTTCGCTGATGGCGTTCCTTGTCGACTCCTATTACGAGGACGAAGCCCCCAACACCAAGGGCGGCGTGGATGTTCGAACGGTGTTGCGACTCGACCGTCGACTGGCCCCCGTCAAGGCGGCGGTTTTGCCGTTGTCGCGCCACGAGGAACTCTCGCCGCTTGCGCGCGACCTGGCTGAAAACCTGCGCAAACACTGGAACATCGATTTCGATGACGCCGGCGCGATTGGTCGACGGTACCGACGCCAAGACGAAATCGGCACTCCGTTCGCCATTACGGTTGACTTCGACACATTGGAGGACAAGGCGGTCACGGTTCGCGAACGCGATTCGATGACACAAGAGCGGGTGTCTCTCGACCGACTCGAGGGCTACCTCGCAGAGCGGCTACTCGGAGCCTAAGGTGCGCATCGGCCCCATCGAAACCGACGTTCCCGTCATCCTCGCCCCGATGGCGGGGATCACAAACACGGCGTTTCGGCGACTGTGCCGCGAGTACGGTGGCGGCCTGTTCGTGTCCGAGATGATTACGGCGCGGGCACTTGTCGAACGCAACCCGACCACAATGCGTCTCATTCGGCACCACCCGTCAGAGAAAATCCGGTCGATTCAGTTGTACGGTGTCGACCCCACGACGCTCGGTGCCGCGACGCGCATCCTCGTTGACGAAGATCACGCCGACCACATCGACATGAACTTCGGATGCCCCGTGCCGAAAGTGACCCGCAAGGGTGGCGGCGCGGCCCTGCCGTGGAAGACCACGCTGTTTGAACAGATCCTGCGTGCGACGGTCGAGGCGGCCGGGGACGTGCCCGTGACCATCAAGATGCGGATGGGCATCGACGACGATCATCTGACATACCTCGAGGCTGCTCGAATTGCGGCGGACATCGGCGTTTCGGCCATCGGCCTTCATGCGCGAACGGCGGCACAACACTATTCGGGAAATGCGCACTGGGACGCGATTCGGACGCTCAAAGCGGAAATTCCGGGTCTGCCGATCCTCGGTAACGGGGATATTTGGAGCGGTGCGGACGGAAAACGCATGGTTGACGAGACGGGATGCGACGGTGTCGTGGTCGGTCGTGGATGTCTCGGTCGTCCGTGGTTGTTCGCCGACCTCGAAGCCGCCTTCGGCAAGGACGTCGAGACAATCACCCCGAATCTCGGGTACGTCGCCGACGCATTTCGGCGTCACGCGGAATTGCTCGTCGAGTTCCTCGAAGACGAAAACCATGCGTGCCGCGATATCCGTAAGCACGTGGCCTGGTACTTCAAGGGGTACTCGGTCGGTGGAGAAACCCGGTCAGCCCTCGCGTTGGTCGGTAGCCTGAACGAAATGGACGCCATCCTCGCCGACCTCGACCGCGACGCGCCGTATCCCGGCGCTGACGCCGAGGGGCAACGCGGTCGCGCCGGTTCACCCAAACGACCCTCTCTGCCCGACGGCTGGCTCAATTCGCGCGAGATCAACAGTGGCGATATGAAGGAACTCGTGGACACGGAATCGAGCCACAGTGGGGGATAGCGGTTACATCGATGCCGACCGCGAACGGGCTACTCCCGAGGGCACCAAGGGCGAACGATCGGATTTCGCACGGGATCGCGGGCGACTTGTTCATTCGAGTGCGCTCCGGCGGCTTGCCGCTAAGACGCAAGTATTGTCGCCTACGGCGGGACTCGATTTCGCCCGAAACCGTCTGACGCATTCACTCGAGGTCGCGCAAGTCGGCCGTGAAATCGGTGCGAGCCTTGGACTCGATCCCGACCTCGTCGACACCGCCTGTCTCGCGCATGACCTTGGGCATCCACCTTTCGGACATAACGGCGAAAAGGCTCTCAACGATTGGGCGGAGCCGTTCGGCGGTTTCGAAGGAAACGCACAAACCTTGCGCGTACTGACGCGAATCGAACCCAAGGTGTTTGACGATTCGGGTCGCAGTTTTGGACTCAACTTGACGCGCGCGAGCCTCGATGCGTCGTGCAAATATCCCTGGACCGTCGAGACGGGCGTGGCGGAACCCGGCGGACGCACCAAGTTCGGCGTCTACGAATCCGACCGACCAATCTTTGACTGGGTGCGCCGTGGAGCGGCGGATCGACGATTGTGTATCGAAGCGCAGGTGATGGACCTGTCCGACGACATCGGCTATTCGGTTCACGACTTTGAAGACGCGATAGTGAACGGATACATCGATGTCCGTGCGCTCTCGTCGCGCACCGCGCACGACGAGCTTGTGGATTCGATGGTTGAGTGGATCGGGGGCGAAGTCACTCGTGATGAACTCATCGCCGCGTTCGATCGTCTCGACGGGTTGCAGGGCTGGGTGGAGTCATGGTCCGGCTCTCGTCCGGAACTGGGAACACTGAAAAACCTCACGTCCACGCTCATCGGACGATTCGCCGCCTCGGCGACCGCAGCCACGCGCGAACATGCGTCGTCCGACACACTCGTTCGATTCGGGGCCGATGTCGTCGTTCCCGCCGAAACACGCGCCGAAATCGCGGTTCTCAAGGGAATTGTTGCGGCGAACGTGATGTCCCACGAGTCGCGACGTCCGATTTATGCCCATCAGCGCGAGATTTTGACGGACCTGTGTGCCGTCCTCGCCGCCACGGGAACGCAACACCTCGAACCCGGTTTTGCTGCCGACTACACCGACGCACCAAGTGACGCCGACGCGATGCGCGCGGTGATCGACCAGGTCGCGTCGTTGACCGACCAAAGCGCTCTCGTCTGGCACGAACGTCTCACCCGATAATCCCGTCGGGCCACTCCATAGAATGGTGATGTGGCTGGGCTTATTCGGAAATCTGACATCGAAGAGGTAAAACAGCGCGCCAACAGTGCCGACATCGTCGGTCAGTACGTCACACTCAAGCGCGGGGGCGCCGACTCGCTCAAGGGCTTATGCCCGTTCCACGACGAAAAATCACCCAGTTTCAGTGTTCGGCCCAACGTCGGCATGTTCAAATGTTTCGGTTGCGGCGAAAGCGGGGACGTCTACAAGTTCCTGCAACAGATCGACCTCATGACGTTCACCGAGTCGGTCGAAAAAGTCGCGGCGAGCATCAACTTCACCCTTACCTACGAAGATGGCGGGGCCGAACGCGAGACGGGAAACCGGTCACGATTACTCGAGGCCAATCGTGCGGCGGAACAGTTTTTTATCGAGCAATTGACGTCCCCCGAAGCGGCGACAGCGAGAGATTTTCTGACAAGCCGCGGGTTCGACCGCGCTGCGTGCGACCTGTTCGGGGTTGGATATGCACCGAATTCGTTCGATGCTGTTCGCAAACACCTCACCGCCAAGAAATTCACCGAAGCGGAACTCGAAGCTGCGGGGTTGCTGTCCAGGGGGGAACGGGGCGTTTATGACCGATTTCGCGGGCGACTGGTGTGGCCAATCCGCGATGTCACGGGGGCGACCATCGGTTTCGGGGCGCGGCGACTTCGGGACGATGACAACGGTCCCAAATATTTGAACACCCCAGAAACGCCGGTTTACCACAAAGCGAAGGTCCTCTACGGGCTTGATTTGGCAAAGCGCAACATCGCGAAAGACCGTCGGGTGGTCGTAGTGGAGGGATACACCGATGTGATGGCCTGCCACCTCGCCGGGGTCACCACCGCGGTTGCGACCTGCGGCACCGCGTTCGGCGGTGACCATGTGTCGCTGATCCGCCGAGTACTGGGTGACGTTGACGCAGGCGACACCCGCAGTCGTGGCGAAGTCATTTTCACGTTCGACCCGGACGAAGCGGGGCAGAAAGCGGCGAGCAAAGCGTTCGCCGAGGATTCAAAGTTTGTTGCTAATACGTTCGTCGTGGTTGCCCCCGACGGGCTCGACCCGTGCGATTTGCGACAACAGCGGGGGAATGCGGCGCTGGCAGCGATTTTCGAAACGAAGACGCCGTTGTTCGAGTTCATGATTCGTCGAACGATGCTGGGGTTCGACCTCGACACCGTCGAGGGGAGGGTGCACGCCACGCGCGCGGTTGCTCCGATCATTTCGGGAATCAAAGACCGGTCGATGGTGGACGGGTACGTCCGAGTAGTATCGGGTTGGCTGGGAGTCGAGCCCGCTGACGTCCGCTCCGCGATGCAGGCGAGCAACAATTGGGTGACCATCGAGGTCGAGTCTGACCCTGGAACCATGGATACATTTGCGTCGCTTGGCATCAACCCGACATTCGAGCGGGAGCGTGACGTGATGGTCGCGTTACTGCGTTATCCCGAGCTGATGGGTCTCGCCCTTGCCGGCGACATCATGGCGTGCCAGTTCACCCATCCCTCACTCCGTAAAATTCACGGCGCGATGATTGCTGCCTTCTCCGACTTCGCCTCTCCGACTTGGATTTCGCGGGTTATCGAATCGTCGGACGCGGAATTGCACCCGCTCGTGTCGGAACTCGCCATGGTTGATATTCGGGTCCGACCGACCGTGCTGCCCAAACCGAAAACGGAGACCCCGGAGGCCGCGATGGTGAGGCGTGAAGAAGAAGCTCGCCTGACGGCGATCGACATTGCGGCCTATGTGGTGGATATTGGAACGACGCTCATCATCTCGGACATTGTTCGACAGCGGACCGAATTTCAGAGCATCCTGCAACGCACGCCCGAGGGTGCCCCGGAACGAACCGAACTTCAGCGGCGCATCATGGAACTTGAAGTTCGTCGACGATCGATTCGAACGGAGTGACCTGATGCCCATCGCCCCTGACCGACCCAACCAACACAGCGACCTGCCGGGCTCGTCGTTCGTCCGCAGCGTTCGCGCGGCCACGCCCGGGTCGATCGCCGTCGAACCCATGCAGAACCCGCTATTTGCCGCAGCGGTCACCGCGGGCGGGGGAACGGTGTCGCCGTTGTCGCACGACACGCGCGGTCTGGTGTGGCTCAGCGAGAAAAGAGCGGACGAACTCGCTGAAATTCTTCGAACGTATCCCGCAATCGAGTGGGTGCAACTCCCGTGGGCGGGGGTCGACGGGTTTCGGGTGCTCTTCGCAGATCTGAACCACGACACCGCACCGGTTTTCACCTCTGCCAAAGGCACGTACAGCGAACCCGTCGCCGAACACGCGCTGACGTTGGTGCTGGCGTTGCAGCGCGAAATTCCCTCGAAATCACGCGATGCGCTGTGGCAGCCCGTTCGAACCGGTCTTTCCCTTTACGGAAATCACGTCGTGATACTCGGTGCGGGCGGAATCACTGCGGAACTGATTCGTCTCCTCGCACCGTTTCGGGTGACCACGACGGTGGTGCGTCGATCATCGGCACCCTTCGCCGGAGCGGATCGCACCATCACCTCTTCCGAACTGGACGCGGTTCTGCCAAACGCGGACGTCGTGGTGCTTGCGGCGGCGTCCACTGCGGAAACCCGACACATCATCGGACCCTCGCAGTTCGAATTGATGCCGTCGCACACGGTGCTTGTCAACATCGCCCGTGGCGCGTTACTCGACCAGGACGCCCTGGTCGACGCTCTTCGGTCCGACCGACTGTGGGGG
>JANRET010000059.1 GCA_030725885.1 Microbacteriaceae bacterium
GTTCAGAGACTATGTTCCAATCTCTGGAGCAACTGACAGGACTTATCGCCTGACAGCCATAGATGTCGACAAAACGATAAATGTGCTGGTGCGAGGAACACTCGACGGCCACAACCCCTCGTCCAAGGTCAGCGTTGCAGTTTCGAGTCGCACGGTGACCCCACCCGACGTACAAGAGATTTATCGCCAGGCAATCTCGTCGCAGGGTCACATTAGTGATCCGCCGATTACGGAGATCTATTCCTCTCCGACTGTGGATCCAGTGAGCCTTGAAGTCAACGAAAGTCTGTTGCACGAGGCTGCCGAATTCTGGGCACCCCACTTCGACGGAACAGAGGTAAGGATCATATTTGTTTCGACTTCTGACTACTCAGAAACGTGGATAGATGACTTTTTCGACGCGAACCCAACATGGGGCTCGGCCGAAGTGATCCGTCAGAAAATCAATGCGAACGGATGCGGTTGGGCTTATGCGAATGCTGGGTCCATTGTTCAGTGCGTTCCCTCTCCAGAACTATACGATGACAACCATCGCCAAGTGTTGCCCCACGAGTACACCCATCTCGTTCAGTTTGGCTGGGACTACCAGAACCGAAGCCAGACCATTCCGTGGATGGTTGAAGGTATGGCCAACTTTTATGGTCTCGCACTCGGAGTCGCACCACAGACTAACGGCGCAACAATAATCAATAAATCTCTAGCGGATCACGCGACCCAGTGGGACCTATACAACGGTTACCCATGGGGTTCTTTCACAGTTCTTTCCCTCATTGGCGGACACGATGTCGAAGACTCGAGGTTGTTGTTTTATCGAGGTGCCGACCTATGGACGAACTACCTGCTGGGATCGCTGTTTAGCGAATGGGCGACACGAACAATTGGTCATGATAACTACGCGAATTTCGTCCGAGATATCTTGCGACTCCGGGCTCAAACTTCCGACGTTGAACAAACCGATGCAATTTGCCTTGATTATTTCGGCATGACTCGTGACGATCTCAGTTACGCCATTGCGCCGTATTTCGAGCAACGGTCGATTCAATTGAAAGCTGGCTGGCGCTAAGGCGCAATCACACATTGGCTAGGAATTTTCCACGACTCGCGGCCGAATGTAGATATTCTTAAGGCATGACACTCAACGTTGGCGACAAAGCCCCCGAATTCACTCTCCCCGACGCGTCGGGGGCTCACCACTCTCTTTCCGAGTTCGATGGAAAGAACGTGATTGTTTACTTCTACCCCAAAGCTATGACACCCGGCTGCACGACTCAGGCCTGTGATTTCCGCGACAACATGGCCGCGTTCACGAGCAAAGGCTATGTTGTGATTGGCATCTCACCCGACTCCGGGACAGACCTTCAAAAATTCGCCGAAGACGAAGACCTGCCTTTCCTGCTGCTCGGGAACGAGGACAAGTCCGTGCTCAAGGCCTACGGTGCGTTCGGCACAAAGAACATGTATGGCAAAGAGGTCCAGGGCGTCATCCGCTCGACCTTTGTCCTCGACGGAAACGGTGTCATCACCCACGCGCTCTACAACGTCAAAGCCACCAGACACGTGGCGATGTTGCGCGAAAAGCTCGGGGTCTAGCCAACCGACGTGTTGAACAGCGAACCGATGGCGAAGGTCACAGCCAGAGCGGCTGAACCACCAATCGTAATTCGAACGACCGACTTCCAAATCGAACTTCCCCCGAGATAGGCGCCTGCGGTGCCAGTCGCCGCGAGGGCAACAATCGAGGAAACGATGGTGAACGGTAGACGCCAGTCGGGTGAGGCAAAAACAATAGCCACAAACGGAAGTGTGGCCCCAGCGAGGAACGAGACGGTCGAGGACAGAGCCGCGTGCCACGGGTTCACAATGTGCATCTCAAGAATGTTCAGTTCGGCTTCAAGGTGGGCGCGAATCGGGTCGTGATCGGTCAACTCTTGGGCAACCTTCTTGGCCGTAGCCGCGCTGAGACCTTTGTGTTCGTAAATCGCCTGCAGTTCCGACAGTTCCTCTTCGGGATGTTCGATGAGTTCCCGCTTTTCCTTAGCGATGAGAGACAACTCGCTGTCGCGCTGGCTGCTGACAGAGACATATTCGCCAAGCCCCATTGAAATCGAGCCGGCGGCGAGGCCGGCGACACCCGCAATGAGAATTGCAGTGGTGTCCGATGTGGCGGCCGCGACACCGACGAGAAGTGCAGCGATTGACACGATTCCGTCGTTTGCACCGAGCACCCCCGCCCGCAGCCAATTCAGTCGCGCGACGTGTGGTCCGCGGTGAGGTTCAAAAGGTGTCACGGGAAAATCAGTCATAGGGGTTACCCAACCAAATTTCTTAGTCAATTGCTAGGAAGGCGTACCTTACCTGGCACACGACCGGGGATCATCCCACTGCCGCACCGATTTTTTCGCCCGAAACACGAGTTATGCGTCGGGTTCCAGATGACGTGAAATATCGCGGTTGAACAGCATGAGTATTGTCACCACGGTCGCCGGCGCAATCAACGCCACGGCGAGCTCCCCCCGCGGCTCGCCGCCCTGTGCCGACGCAATTCCGATTCCGATGACCGTCATTTGCCAGACAATGATGGCGCTGCGGGTGGACGATACGCCGCGGAGAAACCAGACGACCGCCACGGACATTGCCGCCGCGGATAGGACAATCAGGATGTCGAGGAAAATTGCTCCGGCCAATGAATTGGCGGGCTGGGTAATTGTGTCGATGATGAAAACCACCCCGACACCCCAAAGCCCAAGGATCAGAATCGCGGCGGTAGCCACGACGGGCCATGCCCAGCCGGATTTCTTCACCCCGTAATTGTCTCAAAAAACCCTTGACCCAAAGCCCTTTTCGTGAGAACCTGTTAGAGGTTGATGTTCGCGCCCGATGATGCGTGCGGTTTGAAACACTTCCATTCCCACCAATTCGCCGAAACTACGCGGCGTTCGCTGGCTCAAGAGCGTGCCGGCAATGACAAAGGAGACCCCCATGGACTGGCGCGATAAATCCGCTTGCCTCACGGTCGACCCGGAACTGTTTTTCCCCGTCGGCAACACCGGCCCCGCCCTTGACCAAATCGAAAAAGCGAAACAGGTTTGCGCACAATGCCCGGTCATTGAAAACTGCCTTCAATACGCCATGGAATCCAACCAGGACTCGGGCGTGTGGGGTGGACTGAGCGAAGATGAACGTCGCGCGCTCAAGCGCCGTGCCGCGCGCGCGCGTCGCGCGTCCTAGAACGTTTCACGCGAATCGCCTCTTCGGGGGCGATTCGTCATTTAAGCCCCGTTGCGGCGGTGATGTACCGCAACGGAATGTCGATTGAGACCACGGTCCCGCCGTCCACGCCGTTTGCCCAGTCAATTTCGGCGGTCAATTCGTTTTTTACCAACGTCGCCACAATCTGTGTTCCCAGCCCCTGCCCCACCGTCGACAGATCTATTCCTCGCCCATTATCAATCACCGCGACTTTCAAATGATCGCCCACACGCTCGGCACGGATGGTCACAGCGCCCCCGTCAACGTCGGGCAAACCGTGTTCGACCGCGTTGGTAATCAGTTCGGTGAGGACGATTGCGAGTGGGGTGGCGAACTCGCTCGGCAAAAATCCGAACTCGCCCTCAATCACCGGGCGGATTGTCGGCCCGCCCGTGCCCGCCACCTCGGCGGCAAGAGGCGCGACCCGCGCGGCGACCTCGTCGAAATCCACGGTCTGCGCAAGCCCCGATGCGAGGGCGTCGTGGACGACCGCGATTGCTTCGATTCGGCGCATAGCCTGTGCCAGCGCTTCTTTGACGTCCATGGTTTTCGTCCGCCGGGACTGAATTCGCAGCAAGGACGCCACGGTCTGCAAATTGTTCTTGACCCGATGATGTATCTCGCGAATCGTCGCGTTTTTACTCGAAAGTTCCCGCTCCTGACGGCGCAAATCGGTGACATCACGTAACAACAGAATCGCCCCGATCCGCTCGCCATTGTGACGCAACGGGATGCCGCGCACAACCGTCGTCATCTGTCCGACCTGGAAATCTGCCTGCCAGGGCACTCGGCCGCTGATAACCATGGGTAGCATTTCGTCCGCCGCGAGTTCTTGGGTGTTCCCTAGGCGGGTGACTACCTCGACGAGGTTTGTCCCCTCCATCGGTGTCGAATATCCGAGCCGGTTGAATACCGAAAGTGCGTTGGGACTGGCATACGTAACAGTTCCCTCGGGATCTAGTTTGATGAGACCGTCCGAGGCGCGGGGTGCACCCAGTTTGGGCAGGTCGCGTTGAGACGGATCGGGGAAATCCCCCGCGGCAATCATCGAATAGATCTGTTCCGCCGATTCGATGAACGACTGGGACTGCCGGTTGGTCGGGTTTCCCGACACAAGAGTGTGGCGTGTCAATACCGCAATGGGATCGGAATCACGACTGCGGCGAATCGGAATGGCCCGAACCTGTGTCGCGGTTTCATCGAACCAGATCGGCTCGGTCGGCTCAACCATCGTTCCGCGCCGTTCGCACTCGTCGACCAGTTTTTCCCACGTGTCACTGATGCGCGTTCCGACAATGTCGCGATAGAAAACGGTACTCGCGGTGCTGGACCGGAACAGAGCGACCGCCATCCAGGCTCCGTCCGATGTGCGGACCCACATGGCAATGTCGGCCAGTGACAGGTCGGCGACAATCTGACCCTCGCGAACGAGGTCCTGCAACCACTCCACGTCATCAGCGACCAGGACGGCGTGCTCGGCGACGATTTCGGCGAGTGTGAGCATGGTCTCAAGATTACCGTCGCCATCGAGGCAATCTCGGTGCGGTCACGGTGACCCCGAGGTTGCGGGCGATTGCGCGCCACGGCTCGGGATGGTGCCGCGCTCGGCTAAGTGCGTCGTCGACACCTCGTCGGGAATCCACCGGAATCGAAGCCGACACTCGATGTTCCGTGAATCGGTGAATGACGTCCATCGCGTCACCCCCGTCGCCTCGAGCGACGCGGTTCAACACGAGAGTGGGTGAGGCACACACATCACTGATTTCGTCGAGCCCGCGGATAATTCGCGAAACGCCCACCGCATCGGAAGCCCCCACCGCGACAACGGCGTCGGCGAGTTGGAGAACAGCGCGAGTGGTCCCGTCGCGCTGGGGTGCGTCCTCGATCCACTCGTTGTCCTCTGCGCCGAATCCTACGTCGATGATCACGACGTCGAACAGGGTGGACAGAAGACCGATGGCAGCACGCGTTTTGTGAGGTGCGACCTCGGCCCACCGCGATGCACGAGGAAGGCCGGTTAGTACCGAAAACCGTAAACCGTCGTGATCCACCTGGGCACTGAGCCGCAGTACCTCGTCCGCGGTCAGTTCGCCTCGACCGGCGAGGCGGCAGACGGCGGCAAAACCCGGGGTGTCGTCCGTCAGATTAAGCGCGACCGCGATTGACGACCCGCGTGTGTCGAGATCACAGAGGACAACCGACAACCCGGATAAAGCGCACGCCGCAGCCAACGAGATTGCGGTGGTCGTGATTCCCGGTGAACCGACCGGTCCCCACACCGCGAAGACCCGCGCCGTGCCGGTCCTCGACAACTCTTCGGGTGATTCACCCGAAGCCGACGTCGATTGTCGGATGCGGGCGCCTTCCGCTGTTGGGCTCATGACACCAACCGGGACGGACGCGTCCGTCGGCGTTATCTGGTGGACGCTCCGCACTGCGGTGACCCCCGCCAACCCGTTCGCCCACATGTGGACGCCGTCCGATTCGGCAATTGCGTAAATCCGTCCCACACGTGACGGACT
>JANRET010000060.1 GCA_030725885.1 Microbacteriaceae bacterium
CTCATGGACCATCGATGTGCTGTCACCGATTGTCACTATACCCAAGGGTTGGGTGGCGGACGGGAAGGAGTGGGCTCAGCGAAAACGTGCGAAGAGAAAACGGCTGAACAGATAATTCGAGCCGAACGAGAAGGGTAGCGTCGTGATTTTGGCGAGGATCGGAATGAATGCCCAGACCGTTACCAAGCTCTGGATTATCCACGAAAACGTGATGATGGTGGTGGTGTACCAGCCGATAAACAGAACAAATGACGTGACGTTCTGATCGACACGAAACGAGTGCCGCGTGACGAGCAAATACACCGTCACAATCCCGACGCCCGCCGAAATGGTGTTCGCCAGCCACGGTTCGAATCGGACGCCCTGAGTCAGGGTGAAGAAAATTGACATGTCGACCGTCACACCGATTCCAGAGCCGAGAAAAAACGTAACGAATTGGCGGTAACGGCTGAGGAGTTGGCGCACGGGTTCACCACCTGTTCTTTTGACGTCGACTGCGTGACGAGTCTAGCGACCGAGCCACCACGCTCCTCGATACACTCATCGGGTGATTCCCCTCGAGAACATCCTCACCTTCATCGCGTTTGCGCTGGTGATAATTGCGATTCCCGGGCCGTCAGTCATGTTTGCCATCTCCCGAGCGTTGGTACTCGGTCGTCGCGGGGCAATAATCACGGTGGTTGGAAACGGGATTGGCGTTTTCATCCAGGCTCTCGCTGTTTCCGTTGGGCTTGGGGTGATCATCGAATCGAACGAGGTGCTACTGACGGTCATTCGGTTAGCGGGCGCCGGCTTTCTCATCTATCTGGGTGTCACCGCGATTCGGAATCGTCGAGCCGGACTCGACTTGAGAGCACCCGACATCGTCCCAAGCAGCAGCCATCTGCTGCGCGAGTCCATCATTGTCGGACTGGCGAACCCTAAAACCATCGTGTTTTTTTCTGCGGCCTTCCCCCAGTTCGTCGTGTCGAACGGAACACCGATTGTGGTGCAGATGATTCTGTTGAGTGTCATTTTTGTGGTCTTTGGTATTTCGGGTGACGCGATCTATGCACTGTCCGCCGGCGCCGCGCGGGATTGGTTTGCCAAATCACCCGGACGCGTGATTGTCATGCGAACCATCGGCGGATTGGCTATGGTCACCCTAGGAATCGTGACCGCGCTTTTGCCCGAATAATTGACATCCCGACGAGTGGGGGTTGTTCTGGGTAAACTAAGGACGTCGCGCGCTGCGCGGACGCCACGTTTGTCCCAATTAGTAAGGATGTTTCACCCATGAGTTTCTTCAACAAACTTTCCAAGATGGTGTCGCGCGCCGACAAAAAAGCCGATCAGATTGCGGACCACGCTCGGGACCTCGCCGAAGATGCCGCAAAGCGTGCGGGCGATCTCGCCGAAGATGCTTCGCGTGAAGTCAACAAACTCGCCGCCGACGCCAAGCGCGAAGCTGCCAAGGTTGTCAAGACCGCATCTAAAACCGCCAAGACCGTCTCGAAGGATGTTTCACGTAAGGCTTCGGCGACCGCTAAGACCGCGCAGACTCGTGCAACCAAGGCGGCAAAGACCGTCGCCGCCGAGGCCAAGGTTGTCAGTAAAACCGTCAAGTCGAGCGCAACCAAGGCTGCTGCTGGAGTCAAAGAGGCGCTCACCGGTGCACCCGACGCAACCTGGAGCGTGTCAGAACTTCGAGCTGCGGCCAAGGCCCGCGGGCTTTCCGGGTACTCCGCGATGTCGAAGCCTCAGCTTCTCAAGGCGCTGAAGTAACAATCCTTTTCGAGCGAAAGCCGGCCTTTGGGTCAGCTTTCGCTGTCTCTCCCGAATTATTCGGCGGAGTCGTCGCTGTCGGGTTCATTGACCGCTGCAACGATGGCAATGAGACTGAGAACCCACGAGGCCCATAAGAGTACGAGCTTCCAATCGCGTTTTCCCGTCATGGTGGCTTTCACGAGACCCAAACCGGAAAATAGTGCGCTGAGGAAACCGCCGTTCATTAGCAACTTTTTCATGACGATACCTCCGCTCGCAACGATACCGCCACTCGCCCTTTCCGCCTGCCCATAACTTCGTAGGATAGAGCCATGGCAGAAATCGATCGCAAACCCCGTTCCCGCGTCGTCACCGATGGAATCGAAGCGACGACATCACGGGGGATGCTCCGTGCCGTCGGAATGGGTGATTCGGACTGGGACAAACCTCAGGTCGGAATCGCGAGTTCGTGGAATGAAATCACGCCGTGCAACCTGTCACTCGGGCGACTCGCCCAGGCCGCGAAAGAAGGGGTTCACGCCGGTGGCGGATATCCGCTCCAGTTTGGAACAATTTCGGTGTCGGACGGAATCTCGATGGGGCACGAAGGAATGCACTTCTCCCTCGTCTCGCGTGAAGTCATTGCCGATTCGGTCGAAACGGTCGTTCAAGCGGAACGCCTCGACGGAACCGTTCTTCTCGCGGGGTGCGACAAGTCCATTCCCGGAATGTTGATGGCGGCTGCGCGCCTCAACCTGGCGAGCAGTTTTCTGTACGCCGGATCGATTGCACCGGGCTGGGTCAAGTTGTCCGACGGCACCGAAAAAGACATCACCATTATCGATTCCTTTGAGGCCGTGGGTGCGGTCAAAGCCGGAAAAATGAGCGCCGAAGACGCGCGCCGAATTGAGTGCGCATTCGCACCGGGCGAAGGTGCGTGCGGCGGCATGTACACGGCCAACACGATGGCGTCGGTGGCGGAAGCTCTCGGCATGAGCCTTCCCGGATCCGCGTCGCCCGCGTCCTATGACCGCCGCCGCGACAACTTCGCGCATCTTTCCGGTGAAGCGGTTGTTGGCATGCTCGATCGGGGCCACACAGCGCGGGACATTCTGACCATCAAAGCGTTTGAAAACGCCATCGCAATCACCATGGCACTGGGCGGTTCGACGAACGTCGTCCTTCACCTTCTCGCCATCGCAAACGAAGCCGAAGTCCCGCTCACGCTCGCCGACTTCAATCGAATCGGTGCAAAGGTGCCCCACCTCGGTGATCTCAAGCCTTTTGGAAAATACGTTATGAACGATGTTGACCGACGCGGTGGACTCCCGGTGTTGATGAAGGCGTTGGTTGATGCGGGCCTCATGCACGGAGATGCGCTGACAATCACGGGAAAGACCATGGCGGAAAATCTCGCCGAAATGAACCTTGATGAATTGGATGGCGAAGTCATTCGAACGCTCGACAACCCCATTCATGCGACCGGTGGAATCACGATTTTGGATGGCACATTTGCCCCGGAGGGTGCCGTCGTTAAAACCGCAGGATTCGATGCCGCAACGTTCGAAGGACCAGCGCGCGTGTTCGAACGGGAGCGCGCGGCGATGGACGCGCTAACCAACGGCGAGATTGTCGCGGGCGATGTTGTGGTGATTCGGTATGAAGGCCCCAAGGGTGGCCCGGGAATGCGCGAGATGCTCGCTGTAACCGCCGCAATCAAGGGCGCGGGACTCGGCAAAGATGTATTACTGTTGACAGACGGGCGATTCTCAGGCGGCACAACCGGACTGTGTATCGGCCACATAGCTCCCGAAGCGGTGGACGCAGGTCCCATTGCCTTCGTGCGCGATGGTGATCTCATACGGGTCGATATCGCAGCTCGGAGCATCGACCTACTCGTCGATGAAGCCGAGTTAGAGGCGCGTCGTGTTGGCTGGGCGCCTCTCCCGCCGCGTTACACCCGCGGTGTTCTTGCGAAATATTCGAAGCTCGTGAAATCGGCCGCCCTCGGCGCCGTCACGGGCTAATCCCACCGTTGCTTCCAAAGGAGAACGTCATGGTCACCCCGACCGCACCCCCGAAAACCGGCGAGCCGCCGATGATGACCGGCAGCGGAGCGCTGCTCAAGTCACTCGAAATTCTCGGTATCACGGATGTTTTCGGACTCCCCGGAGGCGCCATCATGCCGTTCTACGACGAGTTGATGTCGCAGACCGCGATTCGACACATCCTTGTTCGTCACGAACAGGGAGCGGGCCACGCGGCAGAGGGATACGCCCTCGCCAAGGGGCAAGTTGGCGTGTGCATCGCCACGAGCGGACCGGGTGCGACGAACCTCGTCACCGCGATCGCCGATGCGCACATGGACTCGATTCCGATGATCGCCATCACCGGCCAGGTGTTTTCGACACTGATGGGAACGGACGCTTTTCAGGAGGTCGACATCGTCGGCATGACGATGCCCATCACGAAACATTCATTCCTCGTCACGAAGCCGGAGGATGTTCCCGGTGTTGTCGCGGCGGCGTACCACATCGCGACCACCGGTCGTCCCGGACCCGTCCTCATCGACGTCACCAAGGACTGTCAACAGAACTCGGCACCGTTCGTCTGGCCCGACAAGGTTGACCTGCCCGGCTACAAGCCCGTGCAGAAAGCCCACGGCAAGCAGGTCCAGGCCGCAGCCGAAATGATCGCTCAGGCCGAGCGTCCGATTTTCTATCTCGGAGGCGGAACCATCCGGGCGAACTCACAAAAAGAGTTACTCAAACTGGTCGAGGCGGTGGGCGCTCCGGCAATCACCACCCTCACGGCCCGTGGAATCCTGTCCGACAAGCACCCGCAAAACCTCGGCATGCCGGGGATGCACGGTTCGGTACCCGCGGTTCTCGGATTGCAAGAGAGCGATTTGCTCATCGTGCTGGGTGCGCGATTCGACGACCGAGTGACCGGAAAAGTCAGCGAATTCGCCCCCCACGCAAAAGTCATCCACGTGGACATTGACCCCGCCGAAATCGGCAAGATTCGCGAAGCGGACGTCCCCATCGTCGGCGATGTGCGCGAGGTCATTCTGGACCTTCTGCCCGAGTGGGCCGCCGTCAAGAAAACTGCGAAACCGCTCACGGCGTGGTGGGAACGACTCAACGACCTGCGAGAGAACTTCCCACTCGGATTCACCGACCTGGACGACGGGCTTCTCGCCCCGCAGGGAATTATCCAAAAAATCGGTCAGATGTCGGGTCCGGAAGCGATTTACGCGTCCGGAGTCGGCCAACACCAAATGTGGGCGGCGCAGTTCATCGAATATGAACGTCCCGGCGCCTGGCTCAATTCGGGTGGAGCGGGAACGATGGGGTTCGCGGTTCCCGCGGCGATGGGTGCAAAAGTTGGTCAACCCGAACGAATCGTGTGGGCAATCGACGGTGACGGTTGTTTCCAGATGACCAATCAGGAACTCGCGACCTGTGTAATCAACGACATCCCGATCAAGGTCGCCATCATCAACAACTCGTCGCTCGGGATGGTCCGCCAGTGGCAGACCCTGTTCTACGACGGTCGTCACTCGTTCACTGACCTGCAACCCCTGGAAGGCCCCGAGTTCATCCCCGACTTCGTGAAGCTCGCCGAGGCCTACGGCTGTCTCGGAATCCGAGTTCGAACGGAAGACGAAGTCGAGCCCGCAATCAAGTTGGCGCTGGAAACGAACGACCGCACGGTCGTCATCGACTTCATTGTGTCGCGCGAAGCCATGGTGTGGCCGATGGTTCCGCAGGGAGTGGGAAACTCGAATGTTCAGTACGCCCGCGACCATGCCCCGAGCTGGGACGAGGAGTAAGTCATGACCCACCACGTTCTGTCCCTTCTCGTTGAAGACAAGCCGGGACTGCTGACCCGTGTCGCGGGGCTTTTCGCCCGCCGCGGGTACAACATCCATTCGCTCGCCGTGGGGACAACCGAAGTCGAAGGGCTTTCGCGAATCACGCT
>JANRET010000061.1:0-3917 GCA_030725885.1 Microbacteriaceae bacterium
AGAGCGATGCCGTCGCCAGCATTACGCTGGACCCAGCCGGGGACGGGGACACCCTCAGCATCACCGCAACGATTGGAGCGGGGTCGACCATCGACATCCCTTTGTCCGATCTCGAAGCAGGCGATTGGTCGGTGACCATCGAATCGGATCAGCCGCTTGTGGCAGCGGTCCGCGTCGGGTTTCACGATTCCCAAAACGGAATGACCGATATCGCGTGGGCAAGCGCGGCCCCCGCCCAGACGGGGGTAGCGGCACTGTTTGTCCCCGTCGGCGCGGTGCTCGGGCTCTCCAACCCTGCTACTACCGATGTGACGGTCGCGATTCTGAGCGGCGGTGAAACAACGGAGGTTCTGATCCCCGCACGAAGCACGCACGTGCTACCGGTGAGCGCGGGCCTCGTCACGGTGACGTCGTTGGGGGACGTGGCGACCGCGGCTTTTGTGTCGACGCGCGACGGGATTGCGACGCTTCGAGGTCTCACCGCACCCATCGATGCGGCAAACATCGTGATTGTCAGCGGTTAAGCGTGGGGGAAGTAACGGTTTGGCGCTAGCTCGTAGGGGTCGATGTCGATGACGTCGGCTATTGCTTCGATGACCACGGTTTCGATGTTGTTGCGGCGATGCCAATCGTCATTTCGGTGCAGTTTGGCGCCACGCTCAATCGGGAGTCGATACAGAATGACGCGTCGTTCAGCGCGCAACGCTGTCCAGCGCCGTGGTACGCCATCAGCGCGCTCGCTGCTCGGCAACAGTGTCATCTCTACTTGGATGTCGTGCATGAGACTGGGCTGAACATCGCACAGGTAATTGACGACATCTTTGGCAATATCCGCGAAAGCAAGATTTCGCCCGCCCGCTCCGATAGCGGCGATTCCTCGGATGTCGGATCGTGGCGATCGACCGTGGCGACTTCGGGTTCGGCGAACGACGTCCATTACGCCAGCCTAAACCGAACGGTGAGAACCCGCGAGAGTGCACGCTGTCTTCTCCAGACGAAAACTCGTGCGGTATCGTAAGCAGACCGATGGAAGGTTGAGTATGGCAGTCGATTTGACACGATTTGTCAAGACGTATGATGTCCGTGGGCTTGTCGGAACCGAGTTGACTGACGATGTGGTCGAAGCACTCGCGGCGGGTTTCGTGGATGAACTTGGAGCTGCTGGAAACACGGTGGTGGTCGGCCATGACATGCGAGAGTCTTCTCCTGGCTTTGCTGCGGCATTCACCCGCGGTGCAACCAAACGCGGTGCCAACGTGACCAACGTTGGTTTGTGTTCGACCGACGAGTCATATTTTGCGTCGGGCTCGTGGAGTGCCCCGGCCGCGATGTTCACCGCGTCGCACAACCCGGCCTCGTACAACGGCATCAAGTTTTCTCGAGCCGGGGCTCAGGGCATCAGCCTTGACACAGGGCTGGCGGCCATTCGCGATCGAGCCACGGATTACCTGGAATCGGGAATCTCCGCGGTCGATAACCCCGGCCGTGCGACGACCGCCGATGTACTCATCGAATACGCAACGTATCTTCGGACGCTGGTGGATCTGTCCGAGATTCGTCCACTTCGCGTGGTGGTCGATGCAGGCAACGGTATGGGCGGGTTGACCGTACCGGCCGTTCTTGGAACGGCCGCGGGACTTCCCGAACTGCCACTCGAGATTATTCCGCTCTATTTCGAGTTGGACGGGACCTTCCCCAATCACGAGGCGAACCCACTCGAACCGGCCAATCTCGTGGATCTTCAGCGTGCGGTGGTCGAGCACAACGCCGACATCGGGCTCGCCTTCGATGGCGACGCGGACCGCTGTTTTGTGGTGGATGAAAACGGCGATCCCGTGTCCCCGAGTGCGGTGGCGGCAATCGTTGCGTTGCGCGAAATCGGACGCGTTCGCCGCCTCGGCGAAGAAAAACCCACGGTTCTCCACAACCTCATCACGTCGCTCGTTGTCCCCGAAGTGATCAGGGGTGCTGGCGCTGAAGCCGTTCGCACGAACGTCGGGCACTCACTTATCAAGGACGTCATGCGCGAGACCGGAGCGGTCTTCGGCGGCGAACATTCCGCACACTACTATTTCCGTGAATTCTGGGGTGCCGACAACGGAATGTTGGCCGCCATGCACGTTCTCGCAGAATTCGGGTCCCACGACGACCCGCTGTCAACTATCTCGGCACGTTATTCCCCCTATGTCCAAAGCGGTGAGATCAATTCGACCGTCATCGATGTCGCGGGGGCCGTTGAGCGTTTGCGCTCGGCTTTTTCCGGTCGTGGAAGTTTTGACACCCTCGACGGTCTCACGGTGAGCGGTGGAGTTCAGAGCGCGGATTCACTCACTCCGCTTCCCGGCGAGACGAGAGAGTTTTGGTGGTTCAACGTACGGCCGTCCAACACCGAGCCTCTCCTGCGACTCAACGTCGAAGGTGGGTCCCGCGCGGTCATGGAGTCCATTCGTGACGAGGCACTCGCAATCATCCGTCAGAGTTAGCACAATAGACACAGCGGAACGGAAGGGGGGTCTGGTGCACGCACGCATCCTGATTGTCGATGACGACCCCAGCATCGGTGAGGTTCTCGGAATTTTTCTTCGTGCCGAAGGCTACGACACTCGCGTCGCGCTGAACGGAACCGACGCCCTGACCGTCTTTGACGAATACCAACCGCATCTGGTTTTGCTCGACCTCAATCTGCCCGGGATGGATGGAATCGAGGTGTGCCGATCGATTCGGGGATATTCCGGAACGCCCATCATCATGGTCACCGCTCGAACGGACACGCTCGACATCGTCCATGGGCTCGAAGCGGGAGCAGACGACTATGTCGAGAAACCATTCAACGACACTATTTTGAGCGCCAGAATTCGAGCATGTATGCGGCGTCCGGTAGCGACGTCATCGAGTGCACTCGCGGTCGGCGATATTCTCATCGATTTGCGAGGGCACACTGTGTCCAGGGACGGACAGCCAATTTCACTCACTCCCCTCGAGTTCGAACTATTGCACACCCTTGCCTCGCGTCCATCGGAAGTTTTTTCGCGGGAGGCCTTGCTGGAACAGGTCTGGGGTTACCAATACAAAGCGGACACTCGATTGGTCAACGTCCACGTTCAACGCCTCCGTTCCAAAGTCGAACTTGACGTCGACGACCCCAAAATCGTGCTGACCGTTCGAGGCGTCGGCTATCGTGCGGGTGAAACCCTGTCCGCATGAAATTTGTGCTGCGAGTTCTTCGCCGTGTGAAAACTGCGTGGGGTGAATCCCTTCGGTTACGCATGGTCGCCGTCTCGGTAGGTCTCTCCCTCGTGGCGGTTGTTCTCATTGGCGGTTTTTTGTCGTTCACTATTGAACAAAACCTTTTTGACACACGGCGCCTCGAAATCATTGCCGAGAGCCAAGCGGTCTCGGGAACGGTGCAGGCACAATTGGATGGTGCTATTGACGCGCAGGGTTCCATCGATGTCGAAAGCGCAAACGGGTCTGTTCAGTCCACAATCCGCGCGACCACCAACTCGCCTGGCCTGGTGGGTTTTGCGTTTCTTCGAGCACCGGGTCAAATAACCGATCAACTGATGACGAGCACGTCGTCGGTCGGTTTCCCCATCGCGGTGGTCAGCAGCGAACTCACCGACGCGATCCACGCGGATCGGGGCAACGTGCACTACCAATCGGTTGAACTTCCGGCGGGGGCACCCGGGATTGTCACCGGTGCAAACATCGATGTGCCAACGGCGGGACGTTATGACCTTGTGCTGGTCTACAACCTCGCTGACGTCGTCGTCAACCTCGCTTTTGTTCAGAGCGCACTGGCGGCGGGAGGACTTTTTTTCGTTGCAATCACTGGCCTCATCGTGTGGTTGGTCACCACGCGATCGATCGAACCGATCATGACGACCGCGGCGACGGCCGAGCGATTTGCCGATGGC
>JANRET010000061.1:3927-5696 GCA_030725885.1 Microbacteriaceae bacterium
CAGGGCGGGGACGTGTCGGCGAAACTCGCACTGTCTTTCAACCGAATGGCCGAGTCCATCTCGGGACAAATCAATCGCCTCGCTACCCTGTCGACGCTCCAACAGCAATTCGTGTCGGATGTGTCACACGAACTCCGGACGCCGCTTACGACAATCAAGATGGCGGGGAGTATGTTGTTTGCTCGCCGCGGAACCTTCGATAAGGACTCTGCGCGCGCCGCGGAACTTCTCAACCGCCAAATTGGGACGTTCGAAGACCTTCTGGCTGAACTATTGGAACTGTCCCGTTACGACGCGGGCGCAGCGGAACTGGAACTTGAGCCCATCGCCCCGGCGACGATCGCGCAGTCGTGTATCGACCAGGTGGTGCCCTTGGCTGCGGAACGGGGGTCGACGATCACTCTGCACGCTCCCGGCGGACACTCACCGACGCCGTTGGATGCGCGTCGGATTCGTCGCATCGTTCACAATTTCTTGACGAACGCCATCGACCACGGCGAGGGCAAGGCCATCGAGGTATGGGTTGATTCGACGGCGACGGCGGTCGCCATCGCGGTTCGCGATTACGGGGTAGGAATGTCTCCGACGGAAACCGCTCGCGTCTTCGACCGATTTTGGCGCGCCGACCCCTCACGGCAACGCCAATCGGGGGGAACGGGGCTGGGAATGGCGATTGCTCTCGGATACGCAACGCTTCACGGAGGCGTGATCGACGTGTGGTCCGAGCCGGGAAACGGTGCATGTTTTCGCGTGACTCTGCCCCGAGATGGTGCCGTCGATCCGATGTCACCGCTCGGATTACCTCCGGTTGTCGGTGGCGATGATGCGTAGATTCGCACTCGTCGTCACACTCTTGTCCTTGGCGGGCTGCACGGGACTACCCGTCAGTGGACCGGTGCTCGTCGGCGGGCCCATCGGTGTGGAAATTAGATCCGAAGTCGATTATCTGCCGGCGGGACCGTCGGAGGGCGCGAGCCAGCGCGAAATCCTGGACGGATTTATCGCGGCAGGTGCGTCGCCTCAGAGCAACTATCGAATCGCACGAAGTTTTCTCGCGGACTCGGCCGCGGCTAACTGGAATCCGGCGCGGGAAACAGTCGTCCGGGGTGATTTTGCATCCGTCGAAACGTTGACTGCGACAACACTGGCGTTTTCCGCTGATGTGTCGGCTCGCGTTGACGACAGGGGCGTTTACCAACTGGCCCCAACGAGTTCCGTGGCGACGTGGGAATTTGGGTTCACGCAAGTCGGTGGTGAATGGAGACTCGACCAGTTACCCGATTTGACCGTTTTGACCGAGGTCGCTTTTGCCTCGGCCTATGACGAATACACGGTGTATTTCTACAATCATGACCGAACCGCATTCATTCCCGATGTTCGCATTTTTGCCCGACTCGGTGACCCCGTCACCGCCGTAGCCCGAGCAACGATTGCCGGTCCTTCGGAATACCTGCCCACCGCCTCGACGGCCTTCCCGACGGGCTCGGAACTTGTCGTTGCTCCGGTCGAAGTGGAGCGCGGAAGAGCGGTGGTTGATGTCAGTGAAGCCGTGCAGCAAGCCTCGACGGAGGACCAGCGCGACATGCTGTCGCAGATCGGGGTGAGCCTGGGCCAGCTGGGTGGGGTTACGTCGTCCGCTCTGTCCGTCAACCGGATTGCATTAACGGTTTCGGCGATTCCGGGAATCGAATCAAATCCGCGAGTGGATGATCGCCCGCTCATCGTCTATGACGGTGTTGTCGGCTATTCGGACGGCCCCGAACTCGAGC
>JANRET010000062.1:0-540 GCA_030725885.1 Microbacteriaceae bacterium
ACTCGGCATCTCGGCCCTTGTGGCTGCGGGGGTTGGCTTTTTCGTGCAGGACTGGGTGTGGACCGCGGTCGCGTTCGCCGGTGCCGGGCTGCTGACGCTAGTCATCCTTCGGCCATTCGGTCTGCGTGCGATGCATCGGACGGAACGTTCGACCGCAACCAATGTTGATGCGCTCATCGGAGCATCCGCACGCGCAATCGAGACGATCGGGCGTGATTCCGGGCGCATCAAACTCCGTGGCGAGGAATGGTCTGCGCGAACCGATCTCGGAACAATCGAGGCGGATGACATGGTCACCGTGACGAAAATCGACGGGGCCACCGCCCACGTCATTCGAAAGGAAACAGCCTGATGAACGAATTCTCTGAAATGATTCAGTTTGCCTTCGCGGTGGGCATCGGGCTCGGCCTGATGAGTTTTCTCTTTCGACGCATGGGACAGGCGTGGCGGGATGGTGAGCTGGACGGACGCAGTTTGATGGGACTTTCCGGGGCCGCGTTACTGCCGAGGGTGAAACTTGTCTTGGCCCCGGTAAAGACG
>JANRET010000062.1:550-3669 GCA_030725885.1 Microbacteriaceae bacterium
GATCGTCATCATCGTCCGCAGCTTCCGCATCGTTCCCCAAGCAACCGCGTCTATCGTGGAGCGTCTGGGCCGGTATCACCGAACACTGCAGCCGGGGCTCAACTTCATCGTCCCGTTCATCGACCGCGTTTTCATGGGTGTCGATATGCGTGAGCGCGTCGTGTCATTCCCCCCACAACCCGTCATCACCCAGGACAACCTCGTCGTGTCCATCGACACCGTGGTGTTCTTCCAGGTAACCGAGCCCAAGAGCGCAACCTACGAAATTCAGGATTTTGTTCGGGGAATCGAGCAGTTGACTGTCACGACCCTGCGAAACCTCGTCGGTGGTC
This sequence comes from Microbacteriaceae bacterium, assembly GCA_030725885.1. GTDB lineage: Bacteria > Actinomycetota > Actinomycetes > Actinomycetales > Microbacteriaceae > MWH-TA3. The sequence goes on from JANRET010000062.1 coordinate 883, forward strand.
TCGACCTCGAACAGGCGCTGACCAGCCGCGACTCCATCAACGCGCAACTGCGAGGAGTTCTCGACGAGGCGACCGGAAAATGGGGCGTACGCGTCAACCGCGTTGAACTCAAGGCGATTGATCCACCTCCCAGCGTGCAGGAATCGATGGAGAAGCAAATGCGGGCCGAGCGAGAAAAGCGGGCTGCGATTTTGACGGCGGAAGGCGAGAAGCAAAGCCAAATTCTTACCGCTGAGGGTGCGCGCCAAGCGGAAATCTTAAAGGCCGAGGGTGACGCCAAAGCCGCGGTGCTGCGCGCCAAGGGTGAAGCCGAGGCGGTGGGCACTGTTTTCGCCGCGGTTCACGCGGGGAATATCGATTCCGACATCCTGGCGTACCTGTATATGCAACAGCTTCCGCAAATCGCCAACGGGACCGCGAACAAGGTCTGGGTGCTTCCGGCGGAACTGTCGGGCGCGATTGAAAAGATCTCGGCGGCGTTCCGACCTCCCGCGAAATAGTCTCAGAACTTGGTGCGAATCGCCCACAGGTCGGGGAACACCGAGTGAAACAGCGTTGACTGCAGGTAGCCGACGCCGCTCGAACCACCGGTTCCGGGCTTGTTGCCTATGGTGCGTTCGACCATTTTGACGTGGCGATATCGCCACTCCTGCATTCCTTCGTCGATGTCGACGAGTGACTCGCACACGAGGCCGGCTTCGGGGTCATTGCGGTGGACGGAGAGCAATACCTCCTGCACACGTTCGTCGCCGGCGTAGGGCGCAGACACGTCACGATCGAGCACCTCGGAGGGAATCGCGTGACCGCGGATTGACATGTACCGCAGCGTCGAGTCCCACACACTGGGTCGAGCCATCGCCTCTTCCACGCGCTGTCGAGCAGGGGAGCCGGGGACGAGGTGTTCGCTCATTCCCATTCCCGTGCCCGACGCAGAGCCGGCACCCGCGTGGTCGCGACGACCGAGGACCGCCTCGAGTTCACGGAACTGCGCCGATTGGAATCCCGACCCTGATGTCAGACGGTCGCGGAATGAATTGAACTGCAACGGCGTCATCGTCTCGAGTACATCGAGTTGGCTAACGCACGTCTTGAGAATCGTGCGGATTCGCCCGAGCGTTGCGAGCGACGCAAATGTGTCGCCAGCGACGAGAGTTCGTTGAGCCGCACCGAACTCATGCAGGATTTGCTTGAACCACAGTTCGTAAACTTGGTGAATCGCGATGAACAACGGTTCGTCGTGTTCCTCGGACTGCGGCTGGTTGAGTGACAGCAGTTCGTCAATCTTGAGGTATTGGGTGTAGGTGAGGGCTTGTGAACTCATGTGACGCGGTTTCCTTCATCGGTAACGTTTTTGTATTCGCCACTGGCGACGAGGTCGCGTGTCCGTGCGAGCCCATCCCACATTTCGACAAACGACGTGGGCAGGGGGGACAGGGCAATCCGGATACCGTCGGGCATTCGGAAATCCGGTATCACTTTGGACACTTTGCGCATCGCGAGCGCGATCTGTTTTGCGTTGGGGTGGTGAATCGTAATGTGCCCGCCACGTTGGAGAGCCTCACGCGGAGTGCCCAATCGAAAACCCAACGGAACCAACCACTCGTCGACTAACCGAATCATGTACTCGGTGCCGAGTTCCGCTTTGCGCGCGATTGCTGATATGCCCGCCTCGCCAATCATCTCGAACGCCATTTTGACTGACCGCAACCCCATGATGGACGGCGAGGCGATTTGAAAACGACGAATCGTGTCGGTCGGTTCGAACACAGGCCCCATCGCGAACTGGTCCTTTTGAGCGAACCACCCCTGAATCGGTGGGTTGAGGACCGGCTGAAGTGACTTCCGCACGAAAAGCCAGGCGGGCGCACCGGGCCCACTGTTTCCATATTTATAGGTACACCCAACGGCAAGGTCCACCCCTGTCGCGTCAAAGTCCAATTCGATGCTGCCGATAGCGTGGGCACAATCCCAGACAACATAGATTCCGCGGGATCGCGCGAGGTCGTTTATTGCTTTCATATCCGCGCGCGCTCCACTCCGATAGTTCACGGTCTGAAGCGTGAGGACGGCAACCTGGTCCGTGAGGATCGGCTCTAACGCCGCCACCGTCAACAGGTCGTCGCGCGCCTCCACGGAAACCGAACCCGGACCACCCGAACCGTCCGTGTCGAGAGTCACGATTGTCAGGCCAAAGGTATCGGCCAGTCCTTGAACGATGTATCGGTCGGTGGGGAAATTCGCCGCGTCGACGACGATTGTCTTTCGATCGCTGTTCGCGCGGATTGCGGCACCTACCAATTGGTAAAGGTTCACACTTGTCGTGTCGCACACCAGGGTCTGGCCGGCTTCGGTGCCCAGCGCTGCGCTCGCGAGGATGTCGCCGACGGATGCAGCTTCGTCAATCCAGTGCGACCAGCCGTCAACGGCCTCGGCGCCCCACTCGTCGTTCATGAACTCGCCGACGGCGGATACCGTCTCGAGCGGGAGCCGTCCGAGCGAGTTTCCGTCGAGGTAACACACGTCGTCATCGTCGATGTAGAAACGATCGCGGAAGTGAGCGAGTGGATCAGCGGCGTCGAGTGCCAGTGCGGTCGATCGCAGCGTTGCATCGCCGGGAAGTACGGGTTCGGACATGTGACCCTCTTTCGTGTGAATCACTCGTCACACTATCCACTTCCCACCCGTTCCCGCTATCGCCGGTGGCTATACTTGCCCAATGTCCTCACAGCGCATCGTTGTCGCCGGAATCGGTTATGTGGGGCTTTCGCTTGCGGTATTGCTCGCCCA
>JANRET010000062.1:3679-5425 GCA_030725885.1 Microbacteriaceae bacterium
GCCACAACCAACTCGGTCGGTGCGATTTCCACCGCGGACATCGTGATTGTGGCAACTCCGACGAACTACGACCCCCATGCCGATACGTTCGATACGTCGAGCGTCGAGTCTGTAATCCGGTTGGTGCTCGAGCACCGTCCTGGCGCGCTCATCATCATCAAGTCCACTGTGCCCGTCGGCTTCACTGAGGGCGTGCGCACAAAGTATTCGTCGATGGACATCGTGTTTTCCCCTGAGTTTCTGCGCGAAGGAAGTGCGTTGTTCGATAACTTGCACCCGTCGCGCATTATCGTTGGGGAAAAATCAGATCGGGCGAAGGCGTTTGCGAACCTGCTCGCCGACGCGTCCGAGGACGCGAATCCCACCATTCTGTTGACCGGTTCGACCGAGGCCGAGGCGATCAAATTGTTTGCCAACACCTATCTGGCTCTTCGCGTCGCGTACTTCAACGAACTCGACACGTTTTCGGCGGTTCACAGTTTGGACGCCCGGGCCGTCATCGACGGTGTCAGCTTGGACCCGCGAATCGGGACCGGCTACAACAACCCCTCGTTCGGGTATGGCGGTTACTGTCTGCCGAAAGACACCAAACAACTGTTGGCGAATTACCGGAACATCCCGCAGAGCACGATTCGTGCGGCGGTCGAGGCGAACGAACTTCGCAAGGACTTCATCGCCTCCGAGATTGTCGCCAAGAAACCGACGACGGTTGGTATTTACCGGCTCATCATGAAAGCAGGGAGCGACAACTTCCGTGAATCGAGCATCATCGGAATCACGGATCGACTTCGCGCCGTCGGAATTGCTGTCCTTGTGTACGAACCAAATCTTGTGGACGAGACGTTCGACGACCTCGAACTCGTCAAAGATTTCGCCGATTTTGTGACGCGTTCGGACGTCATTGTCGCCAATCGCCAGACCGAGGAGCTCGCGGTTGCGGGGGACAAGGTCTACACCAGGGACCTGTTCGGGGAAAATTAGCGCGGACAGCGAGCACCTCGACACGGGGTACGGTAGAACCATGATTATGGCGGCCTCTGAAGACCTGCTGCCCTGGTTCAACGACACCATAGCTACCGCGGGAGTCATCGCCTTTTATCTGTTGGTCTGGGGTCTCGTGTTCGCCGGCACCGGACTTTTCGTCGGGGCGTTCATCCCCTTTATTACGGGCGACACGCTGCTGTTCGCCTCGGGATTGCTCGCCGCCACCATTGTGGGGGTCGATGTCATCGTCTTGGCCATGGGAACGGGAATCGCGGCCTTCATGGGTGACCAATTGGGTTTCGTGATGGGTCGAAGTTTGGGCAGACCCTATCTGGATGCGAGAACAAGTCCACGTATGGCCAAAATTGTGGCGGGTGTCGAAGTGATGTACAACCGCTACGGCTGGTGGTCGGTCGTCGTCGCACGGTTCGTGCCCTACGGTCGGGTGTTTATTCCGTGGATCGCGGGCATCGGCCGAATGAATTATTACCGTTTTCTGACGTCAAATGCCACGGGCGCGATTCTGTGGGGTGTCGGACTGACCCTCGCGGGATACGGTGCCCATTTCATTCCCGGAGTGAAATCGGCTGCCTACGTCATCGCGGGTGTCGTGATCTCGTTGTCGCTGGTCGCTGGATATCGCGCGTGGCGAGCCAACCGTCAGGGCGAAAGCAACTGACGTGACGGTTCACGGCCCTCTCGCGGGAATTCTCGTCGTCGATTTGTCCCGTGCCGTTGCCGGACCGCAAGCCGCACAAATGT
>JANRET010000063.1:0-1887 GCA_030725885.1 Microbacteriaceae bacterium
TCCTTGCCCGCCCATAATTCTGGGACGCTTCGTGGACGCTTCTTGGACATCGCCGTGGCGGTGGGGGGCGCGACGGGATAACATGGGGACAGAGCACGTGCTCCGGGGTCAGTGAAAATCTGAGCCGGCGGTCAAAGTCCGCGACCCGTAAGGCTTCGGCCGAGCGGTTGACTCGGTGAAATCCCGAGGCCGACGGTTATAGTCCGGATGAGAGGATGCACGGTGGGGTTCACTGTTTTTTCGTGAGCCCCGCGACCGCGTGTCGCCACCCCGGATTCCTTGCTCGGAAGGAGTCCCAATGCCCATCAGTACTTACGATGACGCTATGCGTCGCGCCCGAGAGTTGGCCGAACGCGGCCCGCGCACGGGAGAAAACCCACAGGTTGGGTGTGTTCTCCTGGACGACCACGGGACCATCGTCGCCGAAGGCTGGCATCGCGGTGCGGGAACAACCCACGCCGAGGTCGACGCCCTGTCCAAGGTCGAGAGCGCGAAAGGTCTGACCGCGGTCGTCACACTCGAACCGTGCAACCACACCGGCCGAACCGGACCCTGTGCGAAGGCTTTGATTGACGCCGGCATCGCCCGCGTCGTGTATTCCCTGGACGATCCGGGAAACAAGTCAAGCGGTGGCGCCGAGACCTTGCGTGCCGCGGGTGTCGACGTGGTGTCTGGTGTGTTGTCCGGTGAGGGTTACCAGCTCGTCGAGCGGTGGCTGACCGCGAATCGGCTCAAACGTCCCTGGGTGACGGCCAAGTGGGGTTCGAGCCTCGACGGCCGGACTGCGGCTAGTGATGGAACCAGCCAGTGGATTACTTCCGCTGAATCGCGCACCTACATTCACCTGTTGCGTTCACAACACGACACCATCGCCATTGGAACGGGCACGGCCATTGCCGACAATCCGAGCCTCACTGCTCGGACCGCGGACGGCAATCTGTTCCCCAACCAGCCACTCGCCGTGGTTATTGGGGACACTCCGTTACCGGCCGGATCCGGACTGTGGGGACATCCACGCGGTGTTCTCCAAGAATCCGGTGCCCTGGTCGAGATCCTGGAACGCCTCTACAACATCGGCGTTCGCAGCCTCTTTCTGGAAGGCGGTCCACGCTTGATGAATTCGTTCATCCGCGAAGGACTCGTTGACGAATACGTCGTCTGTGTCGCGCCGATGCTGTTGGGAGGCGAGCACACAGCAACGGGTGACCTTGGGATCCCCACCCTCACGGCCGCACGGAAGCTCAGCGTCACCCACACCGAGGTCATGGGCGGAACCCTTGTTATCACCGCACGAGAGGCTCACTAAATGTTCACGGGAATCATCGCCGAACTAGGCAACATCACGCAGGTCACGGCAACCGACGATTCAGTCCGGGTCACCGTCCACGCGCCGCGGGCTGTTGCCAAGGCCGGACACGGTGACTCGATCGCGATCAGCGGTGTGTGCCTGACCGTTATTGACCAAACAGACGATTCCTTCGTCGCAGATGTAATGGGTCAGACCATTGCCATGTCGAACCCTAACCAGTGGGTCATCGGGCGCACCGTGAATGTTGAGTCCGCGATGGCTGCCGGCGAGCAGCTGGGCGGGCACATTGTGCAGGGGCACGTCGACGGTACCGCCACCGTTGTGGAAACTCGTCAGTCTGGTGATTGGCGCGTGATTCGATTCGAACTCAACCCAGAACACGCTCCGCTCATCGTCGACAAGGGTTCACTCACCGTGGACGGAGTGTCGCTCACGGTATCGGCGGTTGGCGACGACTGGTGCGAAGTCTCACTCATCCCCGAAACCCTCGTCGCGACGACGCTCGGTGTCCTTGAAATAGGCGACACCGTCAACATCGAAACCGATATTCTCGCGCGTCACATCGCGCGTCTCGCTCA
>JANRET010000063.1:1897-3280 GCA_030725885.1 Microbacteriaceae bacterium
CTTCACGAAAGGGGCGTTCGCATGACGCTCATCGAAACGGCCATCGCCGAACTTCGCGCCGGAAAACCAGTCCTCGTCACCGATTCGTCCGACCGCGAAAACGAAGGGGACGTCGTCATGGCCGCCGAAAAGGTGACCACCGAATGGCTCGCCTGGACTATTCGTCACACGAGCGGATTCCTGTGCGCTCCGATGACGAACGAACGCGCAAACGAACTGGACCTACCGCTCATGGTCGAGCACAACCAAGACTTCCGTCGAACCGCCTACACCGTGAGTGTGGATGCGGCGGAAGGAGTGACCACCGGCATCTCGGCACACGATCGGGCCGAAACGCTGCGCGTGTTGGCGAACCCCGCGAGTGGACCCGGCGACCTGATTCGCCCGGGTCACATCATTCCGCTTCGCGCAGTGCCCGGTGGCGTCCGCGAACGTGCCGGTCACACCGAAGCGGCAGTGGACCTCATGAACCTGGCAGGTTTGCAGCCCGTCGCGGTGATCGGTGAACTGACAATGGACGACGGATCGATGATGCGCGGGGAGGCGCTCACGGCCTTTGCCGACGAGCACAAGCTCGTGGTCGTGTCGATCGAAGAACTCGCGGCCCACCTCGGCACTCTCGTCCACGAACTGCCGGACGGAAACGCCGAACGCTATTCGTTTGAGGTTGAAACCAACGTTCCGACAACGCACGGTTCGTTCCGAATCCGCGCCTATCGCGACCACGAAACGAGGGTCGACCACGTCGCGATTGTCGGCGGTCAGCCTCGCGACGGTGCGCTCGTTCGGCTTCACTCGGAGTGCTTGACCGGTGAAGCGATGGGGTCACTGAAATGCGAATGCGGCCCACAACTCGACGCCGCGATGGAAACCATCGACAAAGAAGGTGGAGTTGTCATCTATTTGCGCGGCCACGAAGGGCGCGGAATCGGGCTCACCAACAAACTCAAGGCGTACCGCCTGCAGGAAGACGGGTTGGACACTCTCGATGCCAATCTCGCGCTTGGATTACCCGCCGATGCCCGGGATTACGGAGTGGCCGCGGCGATTTTGCGCGACCTCGGTATTTTCTCGGTCCGGTTGCTGTCGAACAACCCGGAAAAGCGCCGGCAGTTGATAGAGCACGGAATCGAGGTCACGGAATTGGTTCCCCTCGTCGTGGGAGTCGGCGACGTCAACATCGGATATCTCGGTGCGAAGCGCGATCGGATGGGACACCAACTCCCCGGCGCACTCGTCAATTCCCCCACGGTCGCCAAGGACGAGGCGTAGAACCATGGCGGGGCACGGTTCACCCGAACTTTCTGTCGACGCGTCGGCTTTGACGGTCGTCGTGATTGCGGGTTCCTGGCACGACCGAATCACCGACGGCCTGATCGCTGG
>JANRET010000063.1:3290-5420 GCA_030725885.1 Microbacteriaceae bacterium
GATCCGGGTCCCCGGCGCGTTTGAGCTTCCCGTGGTCGCCCAGGCGGTCCTGCGAAACGGTGCCGACGCCGTCGTGTGCCTCGGTGTCATCATTCGGGGCGGAACGCCACACTTCGACTTTGTGTCGAACGCGGCGACCGACGGGTTGACCCGTGTTGCTCTCGACGAGGGTAAGCCGGTCGGTTTTGGCGTGTTAACGCTGGATGACGAACAGCAGGGTATCGACCGAGCCGGTCTGGCCGGTTCCCGCGAAGACAAGGGCGCGGAAGCCGCGTCCGCGGCCATTGCCACCGCGGTCGCGTTGAGGTTGTCAGTCCAGGAATAGTTTCCGAAGTCGACGCGACACGACGACCACACCGATTCCCAGCATGACCAGGTAATACCCCATGTGTACCCAGATCATCGAGGTCACCACGCCGGTTGTCAGCATACGAATGAGTTCGACGCCGTGCCACAGCGGAAAACACTGAATCATCAGCTGGATTGGCCCCGGGTAGACCGAAATGGGAAAAAACGTTGCCGAAAACAGGAACATCGGCAACATCACCATTGGCAACCAGTCCATTTGTTGGAACGTCTTCATGTAGGAGGTGAACGCCATACCAATGGACGCAAAACCCGCAGCAATCAAAATAACAGCGGGAATCGCCAGAATTGCCAGAGGCGATAGAACCAAGCCCATCACCTGCATCACGATGAGAAAACCGACCGCATAAACCCCGCCGCGCAGCAACGCGAGCGTGATTTCGCCGATGGCCACGTCCACCGGTCCGAGCGACGTGAGCAGCATCGTTTGATACAGCTTGCCGAAGTTGAGTTTGAAAAACACATTCCAGGTCGAATCGTAGATTGCCCCGTTCATCGCGGAGACGGCAAGAAGCGCGGGGGCGATAAAAGCGCCGTAGGCGATCATCTCGCCGTTGAGTTCGATGTCCCCGATGATCCCGCCAAGTCCGACCCCCATCGACAACAGGTAGAACACCGGCTCGAAGAATCCGCTGAGGATGATGAGGTAGTTGTTGGACATCGTCGCACGCAGCCCGCGCTCCATGACCGCGCGCGCGTTTCCCGCCGACATTCCGCCAAATCGGCGACGCGGCGCAACCGCCGCACTCACCTTCATCTCGGTGCTCATCGGGTCAACCTCGCGATAAAGGCACGGCGGGTCAACAGCGCGCCCACCCCGGCGAACGCGACGAGGACAAGCAGGTGCAGAAAGTTCAACCAGATCGGTTCGGCCGTCCCGTAACTGACCAGTCGCCCCAATTGGGACGCGTGCCACAGCGGCGAAACCCACGCCACCCATTCAATCCAGTCAGGGATTTCGGAAATCGGGAAGAACGTGCCGGAAAAGAGGAACATCGGCATGACGACCAAGCGCTGAATCAGAGCGAACTGTCCGCGGTCGTCTTCGAGTTGGGCGGAATAGGCCGCGAGCGGCGTCATGATCGCGAATGCCCCCAGAATTGCGATGGGAACCATCAACCATCCAGTAGTGAGTGGGACAGCTCCAAACGCAACAATCGCGAAGTAAAAAATGCCCGCGGTGAAAGCGAAGCGAATCGCCAGGTGAACGAAGAAACCGGCGACGATTTGCCCGGGGGTGATGGGCGTCGCGTGAATCGCGAAGAACACTTTGTGCCACTTGAACCCGCTGAGAACGGGGTACATGCCTTCCTCGGCTCCGACCGACAGGATTGTCGACATCAACATGGCGGGCGCGACAAACACGAGGAACGGCACCCCGTCGATTCCCTGGGGGACAAGATTGGCGAGCCCGACACCCAGCGCGAGCAGATAAATAATGGGGTTGCCGAAACTAGACGTCACGACGTAACTGAGATACCCCTTCATTTCGCGAAGGCGCAATTCGGTGATGTACCACCAACCCCAGCGACGCGGTTTCGCCGCCCTTGCCGCGATTTCCGACGGTGAGGTCATTCGACGAGGCTTCGGCCGGTGAGACGCAGGAACACGTCCTCGAGAGACGAACGCCGGACCAGGCTGGTCGTCGGGTGGTGACCGCGGCTGGTGATTTCTGCTAGATCACGCTCGCCGTCGGCGCTGTAGATCAGAATCCGGTCGGGCAGGATTTCTTGCCGTTCGCCCACATCGGCGATCTTTTTCGCC
>JANRET010000064.1 GCA_030725885.1 Microbacteriaceae bacterium
CCTCGACACCGTGCAGGTCTGTGTCACCGTGCCACAAGGACACGGCGTCTCCGCCCGCGAGACGAATAGCGCGGAGCGCATCGCGGTCATCGAGAGACCCCGGGAAGGTGATGACGCCGACGCGCACGTTAGTCCGCCACGCGAATCGAAATGACGTCTTCGATGACGTCGTTCGACAGGACGTCCGCGGCGATCTCGGTGATGTGGTCGAGAATTGCCGGCGTGATGTCACCGGCCACCGTGATTTCAAATCGTTTTCCGATTCGGACATCGGTGATTTCTCCGTCCCCAAAACCTTGCAACGCCCGTGCGGTCGCCTTACCCGCCGGGTCGAGCAGAACGTCTTTCGGCATAACCTCGACGATGACCTTGGGCACGCGCACTCCTCGACTGGTAGACAAATTCTGCCTTTAGTCTATTGGCGGTCGGCACGTCCGACGGGAGACGCTCGCGGCGCTCGTGGTCAATTCATTGTGGTGAGTCGCGAAATCAGTTCGCGATATCGCTCCGCGGTTCGGGTGACGATTTCGGCGGGAAGCTCCGGTGGTGTCCCGGTGGTGTCCCAGTTCGCGGCGAGCCAGTCCCGCACGATCTGCTTGTCGAACGAATCAAGGCGCTTCGGACCCCCCACGGCATAAGCGGTGGCGTCCCAAAAACGACTGGAATCAGAGGTGAGCACCTCGTCACCCAGCGTGAGTGCGCCGGTTTCGCGATTCCGCCCGAACTCGAACTTGGAGTCCGCGAGGATGAGGCCCCTCGCCTCGGCGATCGCGCTGGCGTGACGGAAAATCGCGAGGCTCATGTCCCGCAGTTCGCCGGCGGTTTCGTCGCCGACGAGATCGACCATTTGCGCAAACGAAATGTTTTCGTCGTGATCGCCCAGTGGAGCCTTGAAGGCCGGGGTGAAGAGGGGCTCCGGCAGGCGGTCACCATTCGCTAGACCGGCGGGTAACGCGATCCCGCACACGGTTCCCGACGCCTTGTATTCCAGCCATCCGCTACCGACGAGGTAACCGCGGACGACACATTCCACGGGAAGCATATTCAGGGAACGAACAACCATTCCGCGACGAGCCACCTCGATTGGAGGCTCGATCTCCAGTAAATGGTTAGGAAAATCCGACAGTTCGGCGAACCACCATCGGGACAGTGTCGTCAACAGTTCGCCCTTTCCGGGAATCCCGGGGGACAAAACATGGTCGAAGGCGGACACTCGGTCAGTCGCAACCATCAACACGGTGGGCGATAACTCGAGCCTAGATTCCGTTTCTGGAATATACAGGTCACGCACTTTTCCCGAGTACACGATGCGCCACCCGGCGAGAGTCATTCGGCGACCCGTTGGGCGATGTCGGTGCGGAAGTGTGCTCCGTCGAGTTGAATTCTTGTGAGCGCCAGGTAAGCGCGGCGGCGAGCATCACCGAAGTCACCACCTCGGGCAACGACCGACAGGACTCGACCGCCGGTGGACACATAGCCGTCCCCGTCACGGGCCGTGGCGGCGTGGGCGATAGAAACGCCGGGCACTTCAAGTGCATCGGGCAAACCCAGGATTGGTTTACCTGTCTCGGGGGATTCGGGGTACCCCTCGCTCGCCAACACGACGGCGAGAGCCACATCGGAACTAAACACGGGTTCGGGCTCCGTGGCGAGACGTCCGGTCGCTGTGGCGAGTAACAGGTCAGCAAGGGACGAATCGAGTCGCTCGAGTACGACCTGCGTTTCGGGATCCCCGAATCGTGCATTGAACTCGATGACGCGAACGCCCTTCGGCGTCAGGATCAGTCCGCAGTAGAGCAGACCGACGAATGGAGTGCCGCGACGCGACATCTCGCGAACCGTCGGCTGTGCAACGGTCTCGATAATCTCGTCGACGAACCCCTCGGGCAACCACGGCAACGGCGAATAGGCGCCCATACCCCCCGTGTTCGGGCCCTCGTCGTTGTCGAACGCGCGCTTGTAGTCCTGTGCGGGAGACAGCGGCACGACCGCATCCCCGTCGGACAAAACGAACAGTGACACTTCTTGTCCGTCAAGGAACTCCTCGATCAGGACCGGTCCGTGTTGGATGAAAAATTCCGCGTGGTCGCGCGCCGCTTGTCGATCAGCCGTGACGATCACGCCCTTGCCCGCGGCAAGCCCGTCCGCTTTGACGACGTAGGGGGAACCGAATTCGTCCAGAGCCATTTCCACATCACGCATGGTTGTGACCGAAATCGAGCGGCCGTTGGGCACACGGGCGGCGTTCATCACTTCTTTCGCAAAATCCTTGGATCCTTCGAGCCGGGCGGCGTCCTTGTCGGGTCCGAAAACGGGCACTCCGACGGCGCGAAGCGCATTCGCAACCCCCGCAACCAATGGCGCTTCCGGTCCGATAATGACCAGTTCGATGCCCTGTTCCGACGCGTAGTCGGCGATGAGCGGACCGTCTTCGATGTTCAGTGAAACCGTCTCAGTGACGGCGGTGATTCCGGCATTCCCCGGGGCTGCGATGACATGGTGAGGGGTCTTGTCGCGCAACAGTGCGCCCACGATGGCGTGCTCTCTGGCACCGGACCCAATCACGAGTATCTTCACGAGAGAACCCTACCTTCGCCGCTGCTAGCGTGGGGGCGTGCCCCTTCCTCGAATAGCTAGTGAGAGCGGACGCGCGGCGGTTGCGTCGGTCAGAGACGGTTCGGCGGATCGCAACCAGACGGCCACGGCAGTGCGATTTATCTTGCAAGAGTTCGTGCGGCTGGCCCCGGGCAAGTCCGTCGAGGTGCGCGTGCCACCCCACGGAGCCGTCCAGATTGTGGAAGGACTCGGGCACACCCGAGGCACCCCGCCCAACGTCATCGAACTTGACGCCGAGACGCTCGTGGCGCTTGCGGTCGGAGACGAGGCGTGGGATGCCGCGATCAACCGTGGTGTCGTTCGAGCGTCGGGAACCCGGGCGTCTCTCGCGGAACTCGTCCCCCTGTCCGCCCTGCGAGAATAGAGACATGCCTAAAGAAGAGGTCACCATCCGACGCGCACCGCGCATGTGGTCGTTCATGATGACGGGCGCTGTTGTCGGGGTGATTGCGTCGGTCTTTGTGACAGGCGCCGCCCCCATCAACCCCTCGGTTGGCTTTTGGCCGACGTTCGGATTTTTCGCCCTGTTCGGCTTCGTGATAGGTCTCGCGCTGGGTGGAATAGTCGGCTTCGTCCTTGATGCGCGAACGAGGACATCGCGCGGAGTCGCCGAGATCACCACGACCACCGCGAAGAAAACGCCGAAGCCTCGCCGGAAGGACTAGGTCACAAAACTACGACGACTGGTTCTCTTCGACCCAGCGCAGGTATTCGGGGCTGACGGTTCCCGTCACGTAGTCACCGGTGAAGCAGGACATTTCCAAACCCGTCACATCACTGCCCTCGAGGATGGCACTCTGCATGTCGGCGACCTCTTGATAAATGAGATGGTCCGCGCCAATCTCAGACGCAATTTCGGGAATCTTGCGACCGGCGGCGACCAATTCGGCTCGGTTCGGCATGTTGATTCCATACACGTGGGGGAAACGAACGGGCGGGGCGGCCGACGTAAAGGTCACCGAGTTTGCGCCGCCTCTACGCGCCATTTCGACGATCTCCCGTGAGGTTGTTCCGCGCACAATCGAGTCGTCCACAATGAGTACGTTTTTGCCCTTGAACTCGGACGGCATCGCGTTGAGCTTCTGTTTGACGCCCTTTCGACGTTCTTCCTGGCCCGGCATGATGAACGTCCGACCGACATAACGGTTCTTGTAATACCCCTCGCGATATTCAATCCCCAATTTTCGGGCCACCTGCAGTGCGGCGGGACGAGCCGAATCGGGAATCGGCATCACCACGTCGATGTCACCCGCGGGTGCCCACGTCGCGATGGTGTCGGCGAGCCGGTCTCCCAAGCGGAGTCGCGCCTCGTACACCGAAATCCCGTTCATAATCGAGTCGGGTCGCGCGAGGTAAACGTATTCGAACGAACAGGGGATGAGGACGGGGTTCTTCGCGCACTGTCGCGACACCAATTCACCGTCGAGGGAGACAAAAATCGCTTCACCCGGAGCGACATCACGGATGACGTCATAACCGCCCGATTCAAGGACGAGAGACTCGCTCGCGACGACCCATTCCGCTCCGACGAGCCCCGCGTTGCGTCGCCCGAGGACGAGTGGGCGAATTCCGAACGGGTCGCGAAACGCGAGAAGTCCATGCCCGGCGATGAGTGCGATTGCGGCGTACGACCCATCGACGCGTTCGTGAAGCCTGGCCACCGCGTCGAACACGTTGTCAGGGGAAAACTTTTCGACCGTCGTTGCGGCCTGTAGTTCGTGGGCGAGGACGTTGACAAGGAGTTCGGTGTCCGAGTTGGTGTTGAGGTGACGCCGATCGTCCTCGTTCAGTTGACGCGTCAATTCGCGGGTGTTCGTGAGGTTCCCGTTGTGGACGAGGATGATTCCGTAAGGCGCGTTCACGAAGAACGGTTGGGCTTCCTCTTCCCGCTTGGCGTTGCCGCGCGTGGCATAGCGAACGTGACCCAAACCGACGTTCCCGAGAAGTCCGCGCATGTCGCGGGTGCGAAACGCCTCGCGAACCTGACCCTTCGCCTTGGCCGAGTGGATGGTCGTGCCCTCGCAGGTGGCGATACCGGTCGAGTCCTGACCTCGGTGCTGCAAGAGTGCCAGAGCGTCGTAAACCTGTTGGTTGACGGGGGTTGACGAGACGATTCCGACGATGCCACACATGACGAGGCGAACTCCTTCGAATGGATGTCGGTGCCAATCGGCTCCGCGTTCATTGTCTCACATCGCGAAGGAGGCGTGTCGATAGAATTGTCCAATGACGGAGCCCAATTCTTATTCCGCTGCCGGTGTTGACACCGACGCGGGCGACAGGGCCGTCGAGCTGATGAAAGCCGCTATCTCGGCGACGCACGGCCCCGACATCCTCGGTGGTGTGGGTGGCTTCGCGGGGCTCATGGACGTGTCGTTCCTCAAGGATTTCCGCCGACCCATTCTCGCGACGTCGACCGACGGAGTCGGCACCAAGGTTGCTATCGCCCAAGCACTGGACGTTCATCACACCATCGGACACGACCTGGTCGGCATGGTTGTCGACGACATTGTTGTCGTCGGCGCAAAGCCACTTTTCATGACGGATTACATCGCCTGCGGCAAAGTAGTGCCTGAGCGAGTGGCGGACATCGTCCGCGGAATCGCCGAGGCGTGCGCGCTCACGGGCACGGCCCTCGTCGGCGGAGAGACCGCCGAGCACCCGGGGCTCCTGGGCGAAAGCGACTACGACGTCGCCGGTGCCGCTGTTGGTG
>JANRET010000065.1 GCA_030725885.1 Microbacteriaceae bacterium
CCCCCAGGCGCCCTTTGGGAAGAAACGTTTCTGACTTCACCGCAATGAGTGAGGTCGCGAGAGCAAAGAGGAGAATCACCCCGATCCCGATTTGCAGTGCGGGTCCGCTAAACGCGACGCTGAAGAACGCGCTCGGTACGATGACGATCACTGCCGGCACCGCGAGTATCCAGAATTGTTTCCAATCGACGGACCTTTTGCTTTGAAGGAAAACTAACGCCGACGAAAACGCCCCCGCGATGTTGACGACCATGGGCCCGTCAAAAGGCCCCAACGCTAACACCATCAACGGAGCGAGAGTGAGTGCATAGCCCATGCCGGCAACTCGCTGAGCCACGGCACCGACTACTATTCCAAGTGCAACGAGCAGTAACACGACGTATTCCCTCTCCGCGTCATCGGGACCATCACCGTGTTGATTCCCCCACCACCATAGGGCACGCTGGCCGAGAGAGGTCAAGAGAGGTAAACCGGTGTTGACTTTTAGACGCTCAGGAGACCACAGTAACCAGACCATCCTGTGGATTCCGTCCCTCGGTCAACGATCCGACATGTGGGAAAAGCTGGCATCGTCTTTGGGCGACTGGTCGAGCGTGTTTGTCGAACTCCCCGGGCACGGGGATAACCCTCCCGCGACAGGCCCCTTCACGCTTCGGGAGCTCGCCGATGAATGTCGTGATTTTTTGACGGACACGACACACGAAGGTGATCGCGTGGTTGTTGTCGGACTGTCAATCGGGGGAGCCATCGCTCTCGAAGTCGCCCACTCGATGTCGGCCGATGTTGTAACCGTGGTGATGGGGGCGGGGGCAACGATGGGTGACGCGGCGGTCTGGCGCAGCAGAGCCGAGGCGGCCAGAAGTTCAGGCACCGAGGGGATGAAGGAAGCGGCGCGGTTGCGATGGTTTACGGACGAGTTTGCGTCCGGCAACCCTCTCGAGACGAACACCGCACTGGACAATTTGGGGCGGGTTGACGGTGAGTCGTATGCGCTGTGCGCCGAAGCCCTGGGCGATTTTGACGGCACGCACGCCGCTCAGAACATTGCGGGACCGGTGCTGGTCATTGGTGCTTCAGAGGACGAGGTGGTTCCCATCGAGCGAGCTCGCGCTCTGAGCAATCTGATTCCGCGCGGTGAGTTCCGTGAAATCCCCAACGCGAGGCATTTGTTTCCGATCGAAAAACCGAAGGACGTTGCCGCCTTAATTGACGGTTTCCTTGACCGAAATCAGGTCAAATCGTCCCGGTAATTTTCGCCAGTCATGTCAGTCCAGCCCTCCCACTCTTTGAGTTGTGGTCATGCCTGAAGGGCAGTACCCGCTAAACCTAGCCATAATTGCTGGGGCTGGTCAATAGTTCATGACTTGCTCAGGTTTCGCGTCCTGCCAAGATTCTGACTCCTCGGACAAACGCGCTAATTGCCCGGGAGAGTCGCGGCCGCGCTCGTTCACGCTGCCGGGCCTCGAACGCAACAAACCGCGGAATCACGTAGGCATCGGCCACTTTTGTCGCAAACCCCACGCGTGCTTCGCGCGCCAGTGTCGGCGCCAACGCGGTGAGGTCAACCTGTGACGAATCGAAGGCCCTAGTAAACTTTTCAAACCCAAAGCTGGCGTAGGACTTTTCATCCATGTGTTCACCGACGACTCCGATGTATTCACCTTGTGTTGAACCTGTTGAGATGCCGTATCGTCCAAAGTGGCCGAGCAATGTGAGCTTCACTTGGTCCTGACTCACCCCAACGGGGAGAACGCCAGTGTTCGCGAGAACCCTGGCAATGGCAGGTTTGTTTCGTTCCCAATACGACGTGTCGGAAAACGCCGCAAGGTACTCGTCGATAATGGGACGGCGCTCGTCGAGGTGTGAGCTGCGTATAAGAAAAGCCCACAATCGAGACAGCGGGTACACGCTGTTGACGCCACGAGACCGTTCTACGAATAACTCTCCGGTCGCGGTTATTGCCACAATTTCGGGCAATTGCGACGACTGCCGTGCGAGGTCCGCGAGAATCCCGAGGTAGTTTTCGTGAGGGACATAGTCTTCCTCAAAGAACGCGTACCACTTCGATTGCGGGTCGCACCGACGAAGAGCAACCTCCAGGAGGTCGAACGCCACGGCAATGCCCACGTTTTGCTGTGACGCGATGATGGTGGCGTCAGGAAAAATGTCACGGGCGATTCGAGCAACGTCCGCGGTGTGGTCGGCTTGCCCCGACTTTTGTGATTTCGAGCCGTCGTATCCGTCGATGACGATAACAACTCGGTTACCGGGAACCGAACGCTGTTGATTTGCCAAGGCGCGGAGGGTTTGCTCCGCGTACTGTGGTCGATTAAACAGCAACACCCCGACGGGAAAGGGAAACTGTGGCACGGGCACCTTTTTCTTCACTTGACTCGTTCATGTGGGACGACAGATTCACGAGTCCTCGACTGTCGTAATGTACCAGCGGTAATGCGAATCGTGAGAGCATTGGACGATTCAGCAATCGGATACACGCGGAGAATTGATAGTTATGGCGAAGCAGTTGATAACCAAACCCGAGATCGTGCTCGCGGACCGATTCCTATCGGGATTGACCCCTCCAACCGGAATTAAGTTGGAATACGTTTCCAATGAGCCCATCGCGGCGGGTCGTCTCGCCTCGGACCTCGCCTATGTGAATGGAAAATGGCTCGACCTCGAAAGCTGGAGATACTGGCTTTTCGGCAAGCGCCCCCGCGACCGACACGATCTCATGGCGCCGGAGGCGGTGATCAGCGTGAAAGAGGCACTGGTCTCACCCGATAATCAAATTGTCACACTCGCAGGGCATTCGCTACTTTCCCCATTTTTTGGCTCGTTGCCTTTCCTCGAACCGATCCCTCCCACTAGTGTGATTGCCGAGTATTCCGGCACCTATGGAACTGCCCTGACTCGCGCCCGCGCCTACGGACACTGGCTCCTCCATCGCCTGCCACGTCTCACCACCATTCATGAACAGTTCCCTGACGCGACGATTCTGAACACTCCGTGGGGTGATGGCAGTCTTCTTGCCCGCCTCGGTATCCGAGACGCTGATGTTCAGAGGTATCCCTCGGCCGAACGCAATCGATTTGTTTACGTCGAGAACCTTCTGGTCCCGACGCACCTTTCACGTCCGGGTCTGATTCGCGTGCAGGACGCGAATCGAACGCAACGGATGGTGAATGTGTTCACGGCGGGAGTGCCCGATGATTCGACCCTCCCGGAATTGTTGTACGTCGCGCGTAAGCCTGACGAAAAGCGATCGGGTGCGATAAACAAGGACGAAATTCAGCAGCATCTCGAATCACTTGGTTTCACGACGTGGCACCCGGCGGATGATTCGATCGAACGGCAGATTCAACATTTCCGTGCAGCTCGTGTTGTGGTTTCCGAGATTGGAAGTCAGGCCTTGACGTCGATGTTCGCCGGGCCCGACACAACGGTCATCATCATTACGCCGGAAAAATCCAAAGGCTGGGGGTCCCAACGCCAGTTTCAACCGAAGTGGCGCCAGTGGCAACGAGTCGTGTGTGAAGCGCGGGGTCAGCATTACGCTCAAATCGTCGCTGCCACCGATACTGCCTACCGCTCGTTCGAAATTGACATGTCCGTTTTCACCAGAGCGATGGAGACCTACCCATTACGAACGTGGTGACCTGTCACCGACCCGAGTACACCCGTCACGTGGTTCAAGCCAGGTGGGTTAGCGACCGAGATTTTTTCGCCACGACGAAAAGCTGCGAACCGACCCCGAGTGGGGGGCTCGAAGCCATGGGAAAGGGTGCAGTTCGGCCACGTCGGGCATCGCGGTGAACGACGGAACGGGGGCGAAGGTGACGGCGACGTTATTCTCCCGAGCGAACTGGTACGGGTCGCCAAGAAACGCCCGAAGGTCCCGCCGCTCGGCGAGGTCCGCCAATGTCTCCAGGTAGAAACCAATCCGCCGCGCGCTCAGTTGCAACTTTGACAGGGCCGAGGCGTTGAACACAAACACCACCGGTAAATCGGGATTCGCGGTCAGCGCCGGGTCCGCGTCACCGAGGGAATCGACGGTGAGCAGGACGTAGTCGGGGCGCTGTCGAATAACCGCCTCGCTGGGTCCGGCGGTCGCGTAAATCGACGGGTCGTGATCGAGCAGGGGCTCCGTGGACACCTGCCGTGGTGCCGTATCGTCCGGAAACTGCTGAATCGGGCAGGCGGTGTTGAGCGGACACTTTGTACACAACCCCGGGGCCCGCTTTTCGACTTGCCACCGCGCAAAACCATAGGGCTTGCCGGTGCCGGCGCCGACGGTCCACTGCCACCCCAACAGGTTCGCGGCCCGCGAGCCATCAATCAGTTCGCGGTACATGCGGTCTTGGCCGTGCAGCCATCCGATGTCGTTCCGCACAGTCCAGTGGGAGGACAACCACATCCGGGTTTGGTTGACCAGCCACCCGTCCGTCTCGAGTTCCGACACGACCTCGTCGACGCATCGCATTTCTCGGTTCCACCCCGCTCCGGGCGAATCACGGTTTGCTTCGAACCGCAGGTTGTCGAAGAGGCGGGTCCCGATTCGCGCGTACAGATGACGGGCGTATTCTTGCCACAGCAATTCATCACGGTACTTGTCGCGGTCGTACGGGGGCGCGTCTGTGACAGCGCGATAAACCCGATCGAGTGTCAAGAGGTTGTGACGAATATAGGGCGACAGTACGCTGGCCCCGCGACGCACTCGAGGGAGAACCTCGGATCGCATCCGTGCGTAGCCCGCGATGTCCAACTCGGCGAGCGCACGGTCCGCCGCGGTTTGCCCACCCGGAATTGAACTGAGTCCAAGTTCGCCGGAATAGAGCCCGTCAAACTCGCGCGCAATTATGCCGAGCGCCTCAGAGGAAAGGTCAATCGGTTTGTGTTCCATCGAAACTGAATCAGACGCCGGGTCGTTGTGCGCGAAGCCCCTCGTCCATCGACTTTCGCGCGGCGGTCACGCTCGGACGTGACGAGACTTCGGGGACGCCAACCTGCCAGACCGCGCCTCCCTCGGTGAAGTCGTTTGCTCGAACCTTAGTCACGATGACGGCGGTTCGGTCGGCGGCACGCGCCGACGCGAGCGCATCGGCGAATTCGGCGAGGCTGTTGACTTCGTAGGTGTCTGCGCCCAGTGACGCGGCGTGGGCGGCAAAATTCACGCGGGCACCCGTTCCGGTGCCATTTGAGTCAGCCAGCATGTTGTTGTACGACGCTCCGCCCTGATTCACCTGCAGGAGTTCAATCACGGCATACCCTTCATTGTCACAGAC
>JANRET010000066.1:0-3578 GCA_030725885.1 Microbacteriaceae bacterium
AATCCGTTCGTTTCGCTCTTTTCACGCAGAGTGACAACGGCCGACGCAAGTCGGTGGTCGTAGGCGGCGACGCTCGCACCGAGTTTGGCTCCAGCCTCCAGTTTGGGGGTCGCCTTGCCGAAATTGAAAACGCGGGTCACGGCGATGTTCCCCAGTTTCTTCGGGTAACCCTGGAACCAGCCGCGACCAATGGCAAAGTCTTTTGTCACCCAGATCGCGACACAGCGGCGGTAGGTCACGCCCTCGTAATTGCAGCGAACCACGACGAATGCTTCGAGATACTGTGAGCGAACCGGGTCGAGCAGTTCAGCACCACCGGTGCTGCAGGACTGCCAGTCGGCCCAAATCATTGCGACTGCTCCCGGGTGTTCATCCGCTAACTCGAGTTCCGGCGGAAGTATCGCGCGGACGTTGGCGGGGTCGGTGAGGTATTCGACGGTCAAGAGCGTTCCCGAGTAAAACCACGGCATCTCGGGGACGAGCGCGCTCTTCCCTGTCGGGGTCAGCGGGGGCAGAAATCCGTGCAAATCGGTCATGTCTGCTACTGTACCGAATCATTCGGAAGCGAACAATCCCTCCCGAAAATCCTTTGTAACGATTCACGCGAAAGATTGAACTCGCTGACCGAACCCTTGCGAATCGACGAAAAGTTCGCCAGAGTAGTAAAAGTCGTTCGTACCAGAACGATTTCTGTGTCACTAACTCAATGAGGAGATTCAGCAATGGCATCAACCACGTCTAGTGGCGAACTCAAGAAGGGACGTCTCGGAGTCATCGGGATTGTGTTCTTCGTCGTCGCCGCATCTGCCCCACTCGTCGGTATGACCGGCGCCGTGCCCGTCGCAATGCTTGTGGGTAACGGTTCAGCCGTCCCCGGCACCTATCTTGCGGTAGGACTCACTCTGCTGTTGTTCAGTGTCGGCTACGCTGCCATGAGCAACCGTGTCACCAACACCGGCGCATTCTTCGCTTATGTCGGCCGCGGGCTCGGAACCAACATGGGTGTCGCGAGCGCGTTCATCTCGATTCTGGCTTACGCGACAATCCAGCTTGCCATCTACGGATTCTTCGGTGGTCTCGTTCAGGGCACGATGGCCGGGTACGGCATCGACCTCCCCTGGATCGTCTGGGGTCTTCTGGCGTGGCTCATCGTGACCGGATTGTCGTTGATGTCCGTCGACCTCGGCGCCAGGGTGCTCGGTGTCTTCCTCGTCCTCGAGCTAGCAGCTCTGCTCATCGTTGCGGGGGCAATCCTTATCGATGGAGGACCCGATGGTGGCGTCAATCTCGCCGCGTCGTTCGACCCCAATGCCGTTCTGACCGGCGGATTAACCGGAGCCGCGGGAATCGCCATCGCGTTCGCGTTCGCGTCATTCATTGGTTTCGAAGCGACTGCTATCTACGGTGAAGAATCGACCAACCCGAAGAAGACCGTTCCGACCGCAACTTACTGGGCAATCGGAATCATCACGGGCTTGTTTGCCATCGTGTCGTTGGCGATGGTCACCGGTTACGGAAACGCGATGGTTGACGACGGCGCTGGTGGAGAAATGCCCGCACTCGTCGCCGCGATCCTCAACGTGACGGCAATCGACGGAGAACCGCTCGCTAACCCCGCGGGACTCTTGTTCGACCTCGCCAACACCTATGTTGGGCCGTGGATTGTGGGAGTCATGGAAATCCTCGTGATCTCTAGCCTCTTCGCCGGTTTGCTCGCTTTCCAGAACGCAACGGCGCGCTACTTCTTTGCCATGGGTCGTGGCGGGGTTCTCCCCGCGTCGTTCGCTGCGGTCAACGGTCGCGGAGCACCCCGCGCAGGAGTGTTGGCAACGTCCATCATTGCGGCGACGGTCATGGTGGTGTTCTTTGTCACCGGGCTCGACCCCGTCCTCAACCTGTTCTTCTGGATGTCGTCCATCACGGCCGTCTCTGTCATGGTGGTTGAGGTCCTCGTGTCCCTCGCGATCTTCCGCTACTTCCGCAAGGAAGGTGGCGAAAACCTCTGGAAGAGCACAATCGCACCTCTCGCATCGGCAGCACTCCTCGCCGGTGGCGCGTACCTCGTCATGAGCCGCTTCAACCTCCTCGCCGGTACCGTCCCCGATGGTGTTGACCCGTCACTCCCCGAGAGTGCCTGGTCATTGAGCCCGCTCGGATGGTTGCTTGTGCTCAGCCCATTCATCGCTGCGGTGATCGGTTACATCGCTGCGGTCATCAACACAAAAGAGAACGCGAATCTTGTCAAGGACATCGTCTCCTAGACCTTCGTGTTACGGGGGAACGGGCTCGGTCGAAAAGACCGAGCCCGTTCTTTGTGTTTCGGATGTACTCGAACCGCCGGTCGTACGATGGGGACATGCATCTCGACTACACAACCGATTCCTACGGGAACCCCCTAGGAATCGCTGTCCCCTCCCTTGAACCTGTCGAGCGACCGGACGGAGCCCCACTTATCGGCGATCGAGTAAAACTCGAGCGACTCAGCGCGGACGACCACGCCCACGACCTGTTCCAGGCCCTCACCGCCGACCCACACCCGTCCCTGTGGACCTACATGCCCCAGGGGCCGTTCGAAACCGAACGCGACCTGACTGCGTGGATTACGGGCATTGAGCACTCCACTGACCCCTTGTATTACGCCATCGTCGATGGCGAGACACATCGCGCAATCGGAATCGCCGCCTACCTGCGAATCGACACCCAGAATCGCACTATCGAGGTGGGCTGGCTGACGTTCTCGTCACAACTTCGACGAAGCACGCGTGCAACCGAAGCGATGTACCTGATGGGGCGCCACGCATTCGACCGGGGCTTTCGCCGTTACGAATGGAAATGTAACGCGCTCAATGCCCCCTCGATCGCCGCGGCCGAACGGCTGGGGTTCAGTTTTGAAGGTGTGTTTCGAAACGCGGTCATCGTCAAAGGACGGAATCGTGACACCGCCTGGTTCGCCATCACCGATTCGGACTGGCCGGCGGTCGCGGTGGCCCATAAACAATGGCTCAGTCCGGAAAACTTCGATGAAACCGGGAACCAGCGAACAAGCCTTCGCGATGCGACGTTCCCGTTGTTGCATTCACACTGGCCGACGCTCACCATCACCCGCTGAGTAACCACGGAACGGTCTCGGTGTCCCTTGCCTTAACCGCTTTGTTCCCTAGTATTTGTCTATGAATCAGACGAGTCGGGTGACGCGCTGATCCTTATCGGCAACACCTAACCCCATAGACCAGTCGGCGTCGCGGATGACCGCGGCGCCGACTGCTAGGTTACGGGGCTATGAGAAGTAACGGAATAGAAAGTAGGGGAGAGCCACACCGACCGACACCACCGTGACGGGTAGGCCGTAGCGGAAGAAATACCAGAACGAGATACGGACTCCACGGGCGTGCGCCAAACCAATCGCCACGACGTTGGCACTCGCGCCGATGATGGTGAGATTGCCGCCGAAGTCGGCGCCGAAAGCCAACGCCCACCACAGCCCGTTATTGTCCGTCATGGGAAGAACCTCGACGAGGTGCTGAACCACGGGAATCATGCTCGCGACGTACGGGATATTGTCAACAATTCCCGAGACC
>JANRET010000066.1:3588-5263 GCA_030725885.1 Microbacteriaceae bacterium
ACATAGTCCGCCAGTGTTTCAGCCAAAATATCAAGCGCGCCCACGTTCACTAATGCACCGATCATGATGAAAAGTCCTGCGAAGAATACGAGTGTTCCCCACTCCACGTCCATCGCGAACTCGGCGGGTTTCAGTCCGCTGATCAGAACCAGCAGGCCTGCTCCCATCATGGCGATGAGCGATGGCGCAAGGTGAATCACCGAATGCAGCACAAATCCAACAATGACGATGACAAGCACCGCGATGCTCTTGATCAGAAGGGTGCGATCGGTGATGAAGGAAGACGGAACGAGTTTCAGAACATCGGCCCGATCGATTGCCGTGTTCACGAGTTGGGTGCGGAAGAAGAACAACAGCATCGGGATAACGACGACGAGCGCGGCAATTGAAAGGGGGCCCATGTGCACGAGGAAATCGTTGAAATCGAGCCCCGCCTTTGAGGCAATGATGATGTTGGGCGGATCTCCGATGAGTGTTGCCGCGCCGCCGATGTTACTGACAAAAACCTCCCCGAGAATGAACGGAACCGGGTTCACCCGTAATTTATCGGCGATGAGAAATGTCATGGGTACAGCGAGGAGGATGGTTGTCACGTTGTCCAAAATCGCACTCGCTACGGCGACGAGAATGAGAATGTAAACGAACGTCGTTCGCGGGTTGCCCTTCGCCCAGTGGATTGCTTTCACCGCAAGGAACTCGAAAAGTCCAGTCTTGTGGATGACGCTGACAATAATCATCATGCCGAGAAGGAGAAAAATGACGTCCCAATCAATGCCCGTCTCGTGGCTGTAAAACGCGCTCGACGCGTCCGTCGCGCCCAAGAGAATCATCGCTGCGGCACCCGCACACACGATTGCAACGCGATTGAACTTTTCCCACGCTATGAAAGCGTAAGCAGTGATAAAGACGACGGTCGCAGCGATGGTGAGCACAAAAATCCCTAGTTTATGAGCGGCGCTGGCCAGTCTTCCCAGCGTTCCGCTATCAGCCTAGCGAAACAAAGCCAACGGCGGGAAACCCGCTTAGTTCGAAACAAAAAACTGCGCCGCGAGGTGTGAATCAAGCGCAACCGATCCAGACGGTCCCGCCACGGTAAATGTTGATTCAGCCGACGTGACGGTGACGACAAAACCGGGAAGTATTCCCGCGTGGTGGAAATCTCGTAAGAGCCCTTCATCGGCCTGAATCCCCTCGCCCAGCGATACGACGGTTCCCGTGGTTCCCCTTTCAAGATCGGTGATCGGGCGTCCCGGTACGAAAGCGCTCGATTGGCGACCGATTTGTTCGAGCCCGGGAATGGGGTTTCCATAGGGGTCGACCTCGAGGTTCGATAGAAGTGCCGCGAGTTTTTCCTCTGCCGCATCGCCCAGAACGTGTTCCCAGCGGCATGCCTCTTCGTGACAATCGGCCCAGTCAAGCCCGAGTACGTCAAACAAGAAACGTTCTGCGACGCGGTGTTTTCGCATCACCGCAATCGCGATATGTCGGCCGGCGTCGGTAAGTTCGACAATTCTCTCGTCGCCGAGGCGCAACAGTCCATCCCGTTCGAGTCGGGAAACTGTCTGAGAAACAGACGGCATGGCTTGGTCAAGTCGCTCGGCGAGCCGCGCCCGGAGTGCGGGTTGGCGCTGTTCTTCCAACTCGAACACGACCTTGAGATACATCTCGGTCGTGT
>JANRET010000067.1:0-2291 GCA_030725885.1 Microbacteriaceae bacterium
GCCGCGGTTGCACAGGCCGCGGGTCGAGCGTTGAAGAAGGTGGTTCTCGAACTTGGCGGAAGCGACCCGTTTATCGTTCTCGACGACGTTACTCTTGAGAACACCATCGCCGCCGCCGCATCGGGACGCATGAGCAACGCCGGTCAGGCCTGCACCGCGGCAAAGCGGTTCATCGTTCTCGATTCGGTTTATGACCGTTTCGTCGAGGGCCTCACGGCGACGCTGCAGTCCTACGTGGCCGGAGACCCCCTCGATCCCGACACGAACCTCGGACCGCTTGCGTCACTCGCCGCGGTGCACGAACTCATCGAGCAGGTCGATGACGCCGTCGCTCACGGCGCCACACTGGTAACCGGGGGTCACCGCATCGGCGATGTCGGGTCGTACATGGCTCCGACCCTTCTCACCGACGTGACACCGTCGATGCGCGCCTTCCACGAGGAACTATTCGGACCTGTCGCAGTCGTCTATCGGGTGACCGATGTGGACGCGGCAATCGCGCTGGCGAACGGTTCCGAATTCGGGCTTTCCAGCGCGGTTTTCGGGTCGAACCCCGAGCAAACACAGTATGTTGCCGATCGGCTCGATTCCGGCATGGTGTACATCAACGAAAACTCTGATTCGCACGTCGACCTTCCGTTCGGTGGCATCAAAAAGTCTGGTTTTGGTCGGGAGTTGGGACATTTTGGGCTTGACGAATTCGTGAACAAGAAACTCATCCGCACCGCCGCCCATTAGCCCTGTGGATAGAACGGGAGTCCAGGTTGGCTCTCGCGCAACACTGGGGCCATGGAATTCTCGGACGATCGCGGAAACGCGAGCATCGAGTTTCTCGTCGCCGCCATCGCTCTACTCGTGCCCGTTGTCGCGCTCACGGTAACAACGAGCGAAATCGCCTCGGCGACGTTCGCTGCGACGGTTGCCGCGCGTCAAGGGGTTCGTGCCTTCACCCTCGCGGACACTGCCGCATCGGGGCAAACCGCTATCGCCGATATCACCGACCTTGCCGTCGCGGACCACGGACTGACCGACGTCGACTGGCGAATCGAACTCGATTGTGCGGGGCGTTCCTGCCGCCAGCGCGGGTCGCTCGTGAGCCTCGAAGTGTCGATCGACGTGCCGTTGCGTTTCATTCCCGCGCTGCCGGGAATCGACATCGCTCCGAGGGTCACGGTTTCGCGAAGCGCAACGACACGCGTTTCGACCACATCGGTCAATCGATGACATCGGGCGTCTCGCGGGATCGCGGCTCGATGCTCCCACTGGTGGCGGGACTTCTCGCCTTGTGCGGTCTTGCCGTCGTCGGAATAATCGATTCAACCGATCTCGCTCTCGCGCGCACCAGTCTGCAATCGACCGCCGATATGGCGGCTCTGGTCGGTGCGGAATCGTTCGATCCTCGCCGGGCTCAGTTCGACGGTCAGAACCTTGTCATTCGATTGACGAACCGTGGGGTTCGCCGTGCGGTCAACTCGTTCGTTCGCGATGCAACCGATGGAGTGAGGTTGCTGTCGGCGTTGACGACGGACGGTGTGACGGCTCAGGTTTCCGTTCGGACGAATTGGACCCCACCGCTCGGATCACAGTTTTTTCCGTCGTCGTTTCCGATTGAGGCATCCGCCTCCGCCCGTCTCATCTTCGGGGGTTGAAGGGGCGGGCGGTAGTCTGGGATTCTCATGATCTCGTTGGATGTCTCTGACCGCATCGCGGCCCTCCGTTCGTCGTTCGCTGACATCGTCAGCGTGGTTGACATGCCGTCGTTAGCGATTCGCATTAGCGAACTGTCGGAAAAGGCGGGCGCAACTGACCTGTGGGACGATCAAGCGTCGGCGCAAGCAGTCACGAGCGCGCTGTCTCACGCGCAGTCCCAGCGTGATCGGGTGAATGACATCCAACGCCGCCTTGAGGACCTCGACGTTCTGCTCGATATGGCCAAAGAAGCCGGCGACGATGAATCCGCCACCGAGGTGCTGACCGAAATCGCCGAGCTCGAGTCGGTCATCGGCGAGATGGAGGTGCAGACACTCCTCGACGGTGAATACGACGCGTTACCGGCCATCGTCACGATTCGGTCCGGTGCCGGCGGTGTGGACGCGGCCGATTTCGCCGAGATGCTGCTGCGCATGTACCTTCGGTGGGCGGAACAACACAAGTTTGCGGTGCACGTTCTGGATATCTCCTACGCGGAAGAGGCCGGCATCAAGAGCGCCACATTCGAAGTCGATGCACCGTTTGCGTTCGGCACGCTGTCCGTCGAAGCCGGAACGCACCGACTTGTCCGCATGAGTCCT
>JANRET010000067.1:2301-5172 GCA_030725885.1 Microbacteriaceae bacterium
TTTTGTAAATATTGGTCAAGTCCTTTTAATTCCGCTGGAAAGCGCCAGACGTCATTCGCCGCGGTCGAGGTCGTGCCTCTCCTCGCCGCGACCGAAGTCATCGACATCCCCGATTCGGACATTCGGGTCGACGTTTTTCGGTCGTCCGGGCCGGGCGGACAGTCCGTCAACACGACGGATTCGGCGGTTCGCATCACACACCTTCCGACGGGAACGGTGGTGTCCTGCCAAAACGAAAAGAGTCAAATTCAAAACCGTGCCGCGGCGATGCGGGTGTTGCAGAGCCGCCTGCTTCTGATTCAGAAAGAAGACGAAGCGAAAAAGAAAAAAGAGCTCGCGGGTGTCATTACGGCGTCGTGGGGCGACCAGATGCGCTCGTACGTGCTCGCACCGTATCAAATGGTGAAAGACCTCCGGACTAACCACGAAGTCAACAGCCCACAGGCCGTTTTTGATGGTGACCTGGACGGTTTCATCGCGGCGGGAATCCGACACCGCAAACAAAAGACCGAGTAGCGGTTTGAGTGTCGCTCCGAGCGAGCGAACGCCTCGCGCCTAGGGTTGTGTCGATGATTCGTTTTGAAACCGTGTCGAAGGTGTATCGGTCGGGTAACCGGCCGGCGCTCCATGAAGCGACTCTGGAAGTCAAGCCCGGCGAGTTCGTCTTTCTGGTCGGTGCATCGGGTAGTGGCAAGTCCTCTTTTCTGCGACTGATTCTGCGCGAGGAACGCGCCTCGGCCGGATTGATCCACGTTCTCGGCCAAGACCTCGGTCGGCTGTCGAATCGAAAAGTTCCCGCGTATCGCCGAAACCTCGGGGTGGTTTTCCAAGATTTTAGGTTGTTGCCGACCAAGACCGTGTTCGATAACGTGGCGTTCGCTCTGCGCGTCCTCGGACAGAGCGAGGCCTACATTCACGACGCGGTTCCCGAAGTCCTCGGCCTCGTGGGGCTCGGCAACAAAGAAAACCGGCTCCCGCACGAACTGTCGGGCGGTGAGCAGCAGCGCGTGGCGATCGCGCGCGCGGTCGTCAACAAGCCCGCAATCCTTCTCGCCGATGAACCGACCGGAAACCTCGACCCCGCCACGTCAGCGGGAATCATGGATGTCCTTCGAAACATCAACGCTGCGGGCACGACTGTCCTCATGGCGACCCACGACACCGCCATCGTAAACGACATGAAACGACGCGTCGTCGAATTACGCGACGGCCGCATTATTCGCGACGAAGCCGGCGGGGAATACGTCACCCGCGCGAATCCAATCGTCGACGTGAGCGATTCGTTTCCGACCCGGGCTGACTCGCAGCCGATTGCTATCGAGCCACTCGACTTCGATCCGATTCCCGCATTCGACCCGATGTCTCCGACGAGCGAAGCAATCGACCTCAGCTATTTGGACGGCATTGGGGAAGAACCGCTGTGAAACTGAATTTTGTCCTGCTTGAGGCGTGGAATGGGGTGCGGCGCAACGTCTCGATGGTCGTGTCGGTAATCCTCGTTACCCTCGTATCGCTCACCTTTGTCGGGTCCGCAGCGCTGTTGCAACTTCAAATCAGCGACATGAAGTCCTATTGGTACGACAAAGCCCAGGTCGCGGTGTACCTCTGCACGCAATATTCGACCCTGGGAGCCTGTGACCAACAAGAAGTCGGAGCCGAACAAATCGCGGCGGTAGAGGCCCAACTGGGATCGACAACGTTGGCGCCTTACATCGACAAATGGTACTTCGAAGACCACGACGAAGCGTATGCGAACTTCACCGAACAGTTCGCGGGCAGCCCCGTCGTGGACCTTGTCACCCCCGACCTTCTGCCCCAAACTTTCTGGGTGAACCTCAAAGACCCAACCCAATCGGCCATCGTATTCGAAGCGGTCGGGGGAATGGGCGGGGTCGAATCCGTCATCGACCAGCGATCGTATCTCGACGGCATTTTCTCGATGCTCAACGCCGCCAGTTTGACCGCGGTAGGCGTCGCGGTGTTGATGTTGATTGCGGCCGCCCTGCTCATCGCAACGACCATTCGACTGTCCGCGTTTTCCCGTCGGCGCGAACTGGCCATCATGCGATTGGTCGGCGCCTCGAACTGGTACATCCAAACACCGTTCATCCTCGAAGGAGTTGTGGCGGCAACCATTGGTTCGGTTCTTGCGTGCGGCGCTATCGCCGGAATCGTCGTGTTCTTCGTCGATGGGTATTTGGCTAGTGCCTTGCCCGCAACCTCGTTTATTCAGCTTGCGGATGTCTGGTTCGTATTCCCCGGCTTGCTCCTC
Organism: Microbacteriaceae bacterium; assembly: GCA_030725885.1. Lineage (GTDB taxonomy): Bacteria > Actinomycetota > Actinomycetes > Actinomycetales > Microbacteriaceae > MWH-TA3. The sequence goes on from JANRET010000067.1 coordinate 4,574, forward strand.
GCCGGCGCCGTGTTGGCGGCGACCAGCGCGTACGTTGCGATCTCTCGTTACCTTCGCGTCTGACCCCGTTGTAAACTGGAGGGCTGGAGTCCGCCGGGAAAAGGGAAAGGGGGTGCGACATGCCACGCGAAGAGGGCGAAAAGGTCGTTTCGACGAACCGTAAGGCGCGTCACGATTATCACATCGAAGACACGTACGAATGTGGTCTCGCGCTCACGGGTACCGAGGTCAAGGCGCTCCGGCTGGGTAAAGCGTCGCTCGTCGACGGCTGGGCACAAATTGTCGATGGCGAAATGTGGATGGAGTCCGTCCACATTCCCGAGTACACCCAGGGCACCTGGACTAACCACGCGACCCGGCGCAAACGAAAATTATTGTTGCATCGCGCCGAGATCGTCAAGATTTCGCACCGGGTGAAAGACGGTGGCTACACCCTTGTTCCGCTCAAGATCTATTTCAAAGACGGCCGAGCCAAGGTCGAACTGGCTATTGCCAAAGGCAAAAAGGACTACGACAAACGTCAAACACTGCGCGAAAAGGAAGACAAGCGCGAGGCCGAACGCGCGATGAAGTCCCTGTCTCTTATACACATCTCGCAG
>JANRET010000068.1:0-3902 GCA_030725885.1 Microbacteriaceae bacterium
GAACGTGGTTCACCCGATCGGTCCAGGAGTGAAGGAAATCAAGTGGATCGCCGCCGCCGAGCAACTGATGTCCGGTTTCGAGACAGACGTCGATGTCGGTGAGGGTGAGCACCTTTTCTAATTCCGCCGTGGATTCGAGGAACGAGCCGGTTTCGCAGTGGAGTGTCGGCTCGTATCCGCGCTGTCGGCAGCGCTCGAGAACCCGATTCATCCCGACCGCGAATTGATCCCACTCGGCGTCGGTCAGACCCGATTCGGGGTTTCGGGCGCCGGAGCCGGGCACTCCGTGCCGAGCGGGACTTCCCGCATCGGCGATGGTCGGCCGCGGCGGGGGAGCGCTGTAGAACGGAGCGACGGCATCGAAAGTGTCGAGCATCGAATCCAGTTCGGGCATCATCGCCGTCACACTGTCCGGCTCGTGATAGCGGAACTCGAGATAGGCCCCGGACAATCCCAGTCCGCGATCGGCAAGTCGCTGACCCAGGTCCGGCCCAACACCCAGATAGCCGACCGGACCGAGGTCGATACCGTCGTATCCGGCGGCAGCCACCGCATCGAGGATGGCGGTGCCGTCGGGGACGTTCGGGTTGATTCCGACGGTGAGCTCGAACGCCCCGTAGCTGACGGGCGCGTTAGCTACGTAAATCTTTTTGTCGTCCGTCACGGGTCGGTCCAATCGTTCTCAGTCGCGGGTCAGGGGGCTGACGCGTCCGCTGTCAATCTCGGCTCGAAACGCGGTCAAGATGTCGGTCAACGGCTGGGGTCCGAGACCCAAGATCGATTTGGTGTGTTCGTTAGCGAGACTCGAATCCACGGGGACCGGGCCGGGGAACAGTTCCTCCGCGGGGGGCTCGCCCTCGGTGATCAGATGACGTGGAAGGTCAAAGACGTCGCACGTGGCGTAGGCGAGTTCCATTCGGGTGACCGCGGTGTCGCCGACGAGGTGAAGTGTTCCCGTCGCGTCCCGCGCGATGATTCGGGCGATTTGCGCCCCGACTTCGGATGCAAGGGACGGCGTTGTGATCTGGTTGACGTTTGGACCGCCCCACACCTGGAACTCCTGACCAGCGCGGAGCGTCCGCACCAGCGTGTCCACGTAAAACCCGAAACCGACGTCCTGCAACCTCGGGGCTTCGGCGATCCGATGACGGCCCATAACTCCGGCTACTCGCGCGACGACCGCCCGACCCTCCAGTGAACTGTGAACGGCCTGTTCGGCGAGGCCTTTCAGGTAGCCGTAATAGTTGATGGCATTGCCGTGATTGGATTCGAGTTCGCGATGCCCCGAACCGTCCATCACCCAGTCGGTCGAAATGAAGATGAACTTTTGCCCGTTGGCGTCGGCGATTCGCGCGAGCCGTTCGGTGAGTGCCACATAGTTGTCGTACGCCGCGGCTCGGTCATTGAGCAATCGGCGAAAATCGTCGGCGATCGCGCAATGGACAACCGCGTCGGCACCGGCCACCGCGGACGCCAGCGACTCGTCCGACGAATAGTCGACATCGTGGAGTTCCCAGGGCGCGTTGTGAACGCGGCTGTCGCGTGTCAACCCGACCACGGTGTGCCCGAACGACAGCAACACTTCAGAGATATTGCTGCCGACGAAGCCGGTCGAGCCGGTGATGGCGATGCGCGACATGAGTCTCCTTGTTGAGGTACCCCAATTATTGTATGTTTGTCCTAACAAATGAAAGGTGCCTCGTGGGCGATCTCAACATTGGACTCATTGGCTCGGGACGAATCGGACAGGTTCACGCCGGCAGTATCGCCGACACGAAAGGCGCGAACCTCGTGTGGATCTGCGATCCCTTCGTTGAAGGCGCTGAGAAACTCGCCGCGGAGTTCGGCGGCAAAGTCACGGCCGACCCCGAAGACGTTTTCGCCTCCGGTGACGTCGATGTGATTGTGGTCGCGTCTCCGACCCCCACCCACCTCGACATGATTGACCGCGCGATTGATGCGGGAATCCACGTGTTGTGCGAAAAGCCCATCGACCTCGACATAGAGAAGGTCGAAAAGTTGCGCGACAAAGCGAACGCCGCGAACGTCCACATCGCCATCGGTTTCAACCGACGCTTCGACCCGCAGTTTGAATCAATCCAGCGCCGCGTCGCAGCGGGCGAAGCGGGCAAGCTCGAGCAGCTCGTCATCCTGTCGCGCGACCCCGGACCCGCGCCGCGTGCGTATATCGCTGTGTCGGGCGGAATCTTCCGCGACATGACGATTCACGACTTCGACATGGCCCGATATTTTGTTCCCGACATCGTCGATGTCTACGCCGCCGGAACCAATGTCTTCAGCGACGACATCAAGGCCGAAAACGATTTCGATTCGGTGTCGGTCATGATGCGCGGGCGAAACGGCGAGATCATCGTGATTGTCAACTCGCGCCATTCCGCCTACGGATACGACCAGCGTCTCGAGGCGTTCGGCGACAAAGCGATGTTCCACGCCCACAACGTCTCGCCGACGACCGTCCAAAAGTACGATGCTGCGGGAACCGGTCAGGCGGAACCGTTCATCGACGCATTCCTCGTGCGGTATGCAGTGTCCTATCGCCGCGAACTCGCTCTGTTCCTCGACGGAATTCGTGACGGTAAGAACTACAACCCGACGTTCGACGATGGTCGCGCAGCGCTCATCCTCGCCGACGCGGCAACGGAATCTGCACGGACGGGTGTTTCCGTGTCGGTGGACGGAAAGCTATAACCGCTCTATATCTCCGAGCAGTGACCGCAGGTAGTCGACGCTGACCCGCGCATCGACGGCGGGACCCGCGCCTGCGGAGGGTTCCGTCGTCACGACGTTGTCCTGCTCGAGGACGTACCAACCGGTGAAACCCGATGATTCGAGTGATTGAACAATCGAGGCGATGTCGACGTCACCCTGACCGAGAGGCACATACATTCCGGCAATCACACCGTCGTAGTAGGTCAACTCGCCGGACTTCACTCGCTCGGCAATCGAGAGGTTGACGTCTTTGGCGTGAACATGCGTGATGCGATCGGCGTGGTCGCGCGCGAACTCGACCGGGTCGGTCCCGCCGATGAACAGGTGTCCGGTGTCGAGGCAGAAGCCGATTGACGATCCCGCTAGCACTCGCTCGATGTCGTCCCTGGTCTCGACCATCGTTCCGACGTGGGGGTGGATGACAGCGAGCACACCGTATTCCGCGGCGAGCCCTTCGAGTTCGGTGAGGTGGCGAAAGAGCGTTGCCCACTGCTCGTCGGTCAGCACTGGTCGTGTGTCGTATCCATCATTGCCGCTACTAGCGGCCAGAACCATGACCTCGGCCCCTGCGGCCCGGAACACCTCGAGTTCGGCGCGGATTTCGGGAGTCGGGTCGTGCGACTCCTCGTGGAGCACGACGGGAACAAAGCCGCCGACCGCCGACAGTCCGTGTTGGCGCAACGTTGCTGCTCGTCCGGCGGCATCGACGGGCAGGAATCCCAATGGTCCGAATTCGCAGGCGCTGAAGCCCAGTTCGGTCATCTCGTTGAGGACGCGGGATTGACTCATTTGGTGGCCCCAGCCAGGGACCTCACACACTCCCCATGAGATGGGCGCTCCGGCAATTTTGGCGTTCACGATAATATGGTGTCCTTCCGCGAGGGGTTCTGACCGGCCGTTTTTGGGCGATGTATCGATACGGTAACGGTGCGCTTACTGCACACTACAACGAGACTTTGATATGACATAGTAGAACCGTCTCACTTCGCCCTAGAAGTGAGAAGGACAAGTTACAAACTCAAGGAAGAGAGGCTTCTATGTCCTGGAAGAAATTTGCGGTAATCGCCGCAGTATCATCGCTCGCACTCGCGGGCTGTGCACCGGCCGGTGGCGACACCGAACCCGCTGCAGGTGGAAACGCCGACATCAAGATCTGTGTCTACACGCACGGT
>JANRET010000068.1:3912-5139 GCA_030725885.1 Microbacteriaceae bacterium
TGGAACGTTCTGGTCGGTTGCTCAGGCTGGTGCCGAAGCTGCTGGTGCAGACCTCGGTGTCACGGTTGACTACCAAGGATCGACGAACGACTCGGCCAAGCAGGCTTCGACCATCGAAGCTGGCATCTCGGGTGGTTGCTCGGGTATCGCAGCTTCGGCTCCGGACCCCGACGCCATCAAGGACGCAATGCTCGCCGCGGCCGCCGCTGGTATCCCCACCGTCACGATGAACTCTGGTTCGTCGGTGTTCCGCGACCTCGGTGCGTTCACGCACGTTGGTCAGGACGAAATCGTTGCGGGACGCGAAGCGGGACTTCGCTTCAACGACCTCGGTGCAACCAAGATTCTCTGCCCCATTCAGGAAGCAGCGAACTCGGGTCTGACCGACCGTTGTAAGGGTGCTCGTGAGACCTTCTCCGGTGAAGTTATTGACTTCAACATCGACGGTGGACTTGCGGACCTCGCTGGTTCGGCTACCAAGATCCAGGCTGCACTCGAGGCCGACACGGCCATCGACGGCATCTTCGCGCTCAACGCAGACATCGCAACCGGTGCGGCTCTCGTCGCTTCGGATGCCACTGGTCGCGACGCGATCATCGGTACCGTCGACATGTCGGCTGACGCACTCACCGCCATCAAGGACGGAAAGATGGCCTTCGCCGTAGACCAGCAGCAGTACGCGCAGGGCTACATGTCGGTCGTCCTCTTGTTCCTCAACGTCACCAACGCTCACGAGCTCGGTGGTGGACTCCCCATCTACACCGGCCCCGGTTTCGTTACCGCGGACAACGTAGGCAAGGTCATGGAACTGGTTGCGGCAGGTACGCGCTAGTCTCTAGCACCACAACGGGGGCGGCTGGCGCAGGGAAACCGGTGCCAGCCGCTCTCTTTTTATTCGTAGAATCATGGTTACAGGAAGGTGGTGTCAACGATGACCGCTGTACAAACAGATGAACGCATTCAACGCGTCTCACTCTTCACCAAAGCTCTTCGTCGTCCCGAATTGGGTGCCCTCATCGGAGCGCTTGTCATTTTTACCGTTTTCGCCCTCGTAGACACGACGGGTCAGTTCGCACAACTCCAAGGTGCAGCGGGTTGGACTAAGTTCGCCGCCCCCATTGGAATCGTGTCAATCTTTGTGGCGCTTCTCATGATCGCGGGCGAGTTCGACCTCTCATCCGGTGTCAGGGTGGGTAGCGCAGGGCTCTTAATGGGAAACCTCATCAG
>JANRET010000069.1 GCA_030725885.1 Microbacteriaceae bacterium
GTAATGCTAGCAAATCGAAGGTGAAATTGCATCACAGTAGTGTCACAAAAAGTTTATGTGCTATCGGCTTTTACCTATATATACGACTCAATTGTGCTCAAGCCAAATCTACGACGGTTTCCCGTCTCTAATCGACGATTGATCGCGGCCGGCAAGGTACGAGCCGGCAACCACCAGCGGGAGGCCGATCACAATTCCCGCCGTCACCGGCTCGTTAAGGAAGACAATCCCCAGGACCGAAGCAACCAGCAGGTTGAGATAAGTGATGAGTGTCGCGCGGCGCGGTCCGACGTGCGTAATCAACGCAAAGAAAAGCACGAACGCAATCGCGGAACTCACCGCACCCAGAACAAGAATCGCAACCCACCCGTCCACCGACGGGATGCGGGCGATGTCGGCCGGCAACGTGAACGCGGCGAAAGGGGCATAGATTATCGATACCATCCCGAGAGCAACGGCACTGAGTGACAGCCCAGACATTGTCGGCATTGTTCGCCCGGCGACGATTGGCGCGACCGCGTAACACACCGCGGAAAATGCCAGCATCATTACCGGACCAATTTCAAGCGCGCCGCTCACTGCGTCGATACCAACCAGGGCAAACACCCCTACAAACCCCAGAATCAGTCCGGCGATGGTTGCGGGATGCCGCGCGGCTCGGTCGCCAAGGAACGTGCCCGTGATGAACGCGGCGATAAACGGGATTGTCGTCATCATAAGTCCGGCGAAGCTACTCGCTGTGGTTCTCTCGGCCTCGGTGATCAAATACCACGGGCCGACCATTTCCAACGTTGCGAACAACAACACCCCGCGCCAGTTCGTCATCGTTTTTTTGAGTTCGCCGCGCATGATGACGATTGGCAACAGGATCACCGCGCCGATGGTGACCCGCAACCAGACGATGCTGGGTGTGCTGAATGACTGGTTGGCGATTGCGATGAAATAGTAGGGGATCCCCCAGGCGATTCCGACAGCGAGGAACAGCAAAATTGCGCGACGCGACATCTCGCGCCGGCTATTTCGACTGCGGTCGTGTGGGAATGTGATTGCCGAGACGTTCGACGAATGCACTAACGGAACAATCTCGATAACTGTCTAATTTCACGTGTGAAGTCTATTCGGTGTGGAGACTAGGGGGGTCTATGTAGCCCGCCAAACCAACAGTTGGAGGCCTGTGTTTTTAGAAACCAGACTATAAATCAGACTATTTTCTGATGACAAATTGCATTCAGATTTCTATGCAGTCAGGCTTGCGTTGATGTCCTTAGCAAGGCTCTTTGCTGAGTCAATGCCCAGTGCGATCCTGTTCCACTTCATGTCCTGTAGTTCAAGGACCAAGACATTTTGCCCACGCCTCCAGCAAGTAAATACCCTGTCACCATTCTTTGCGAAAGTTCCCATTGAGAATATTCCAGGTACGCCTATTGCTCCCCTGGTTCTAAAAACGAGAGTGTCGTTCATGAATGTAGGGTCCGCAGTGGCTCCGCGAAGGTTTTTCGTGTGTATTTCGGTGTCTCCCTTGTAGGTCAAGAGTTTCTCCCACCAGGTGAAAGTTATCTTTACCCCTGTTTTAGTTATCTCCAAACTTGCCATTAGCGTTTTCCTTTCATCGTGCGAAAAGGGTTCTGCCCCAAAAGTATTGGGCGATTTGGCGGCAGATTTTCGCAGTTGTTTCGTCCTCTATTGACCAATCAGTCAATAAATACTCTAAATGTTGACGAATGAACGCAAAAAGGTCCGTCAGAAATGTCGGGTTTTTTCCTTGTGGAGACTAGGGGAATCGAACCCCTGACCTCCTGCTTGCAAAGCAGGCGCTCTACCAATTGAGCTAAGTCCCCGTTGTTACGGTTTCAGGAAACCGTGTGGGGCTACCAGGACTTGAACCTGGGACCTCTTCGTTATCAGCGAAGCGCTCTAACCACCTGAGCTATAGCCCCTGAACCTCCCCGAGCCTATCGCACTTCGCGGCCGGCGAAAAACGGGTGGTCAGTTGGTTAGTCGTTGGTGAACGCGATACGAATGCCGCCAGTGATTCGAGCGATGAAATTGAACGCCAACGAGCCCAACGCGCCAAGGACGGTTCCACAGACGATGTTTGCAATGATCTGAACGACGGTGAAAATCATCACGGATGGGAATGACATGAGGTCGGTGAGCCCCATGAAGTCAATTCCGATAATGGAACTGACAATTCCATTCAAGGTGTCGACCACACCCAGCACCGTCAGAAGCAACCATGCTCCGATGTTGAACACGGCGAGCACGAGTGACACGGTCAGTGCGACAATGAAAGAGTTTTTGGTCGCCGACCAGAAATCGATGTGGACGAGGCGCAGGCGGACCTGCTTGTTCGCGCTGTCTTTACTCATGGTCCGCTTCTTCCATTGGTGTTGAGTCCAAATCGGTAGTCTGGACCGAATCGTTTTCTGTAGAAGAGTCTAGATTACGCTCGACGTTGCGTGCGATGGCGAGAATTCGGTCCCCGTCGTCGGGTCGGGCAAAAACGACCCCCATTGTGTCGCGTCCTTTGGCCGGAACACCGTCGACGCTCGATCGGACCACCTTGCCGCTCTCCATGATGACAAGGACTTCGTCACCATCGTCAACAATCAAGCCGCCGGTTAAGCCGCCCCGCTCGTCGGTGAGCTTAGCGACCTTGATGCCGATTCCTCCGCGGTTTTGAACTCGATACTGGTTCACCGCAGTGCGCTTGGCGAAGCCGCTTTCGGTTACCACGAACACATATCCCGAATCGGACACGACAGCCGCAGACAACAGTTCGTCGCCGGGGCGCAACGACAGCCCCTTGACACCCGCCGTCTTCCTTCCCGTCGGGCGCAACGAGGCATCGTTGGCCTGGAATCGAAGCGACATCCCCGCCTTGGACACCAACAGAATTTCACTGTCGGAATTAACGAGCATCGCCGAGACCACGTCATCACGAAAGGTTGGTTGGCCGTCGTCCGCGAGCACGGGTTTGCCGTCCGCACCCTTTTCGACCGCGAGATCGATGGCGAAAACCCCGCCGGAGCGGTTGGTGTCGTAATCCGTCAGTTTCGACTTCTTGACCAGTCCCTTTCGTGTCGCAAGGACGAGGTATTCCGCAGCCGCATAGTTTCGCACATCGAGGATTTGAGCGACGGACTCGCCCGGCAGCAAAGCGAGAAGGTTGGCGATGTGTTGACCCTTGGCGTCGCGAGCCGCTTCTTGCAGTTCATACCCCTTGGCGCGATAGACCCTTCCCTTATCGGTGAAAAACAATAGCCAGTGGTGGGTGGTCGTGACAAGAAAGTGTTGGACGACGTCGTCGGCGCGAAGCTTCGCGCCCTTGATTCCCTTACCACCGCGGTTCTGTGAACGATAGTTATCGCTGCGCGTCCGTTTGACGTACCCCGCGCGGGTAACCGTCACGACGATTTCTTCCTCGGGAATCAGGTCTTCGTTGCGAAGGTCCCCCTCGCTCGGGACGATTGTTGTGCGTCGGTCGTCCCCGTACTTGTCGACGATTTCAGTGAGCTCCGTGCTGATGATTCCGCGCTGAACGGTTTCATCCGCGAGAATTCTCTTGTACTCGGCGATCTGCTGTTCGATCTCGTTAGCCTGGTCCATGATTTTCTGGCGTTCGAGTGCGGCAAGTCGACGCAGTTGCAGATTAAGGATTGCCATCGCTTGGATGTCGTCGATGGCGAGAAGGGTGATGAGGCCCGCCTTGGCGTCATCCACGGTGGGAGACTTTCGAATCAGGGCGATGACGTCATCCAGTGCGTCGAGCGCTTTGAGGTATCCGCGCAGGATGTGCGCGTCGGCCTCGGCTTTGTCCAACCGGAATTGCGTTCGGCGGACGATGACGGCGATCTGGTGTTCCACCCAATAGGTGATGAATTGATCGATCGGGAGGGTGCGCGGAACACCGTCCACGATCGCGAGCATGTTCGCCCCGAAGTTGTCCTGAAGTTGGGTTTGCCGGTAAAGGTTATTGAGAACAACCTTCGCGACGGCATCACGCTTGAGAACAATCACCAATCGCTGGCCGGTTCGTCCGCTCGATTCGTCCCGAATGTCCGCGATGCCCTGCAACTTGTTTTCCTTGACGAGATCGGCAATCTTCATCGCCAGATTGTCCGGATTCACCTGGTATGGAAGTGCGGTGATAACCAGACAAGTTCGGCCGTGAATTTCCTCGGTCTCAACAACAGCGCGCATTGTGATTGACCCGTGGCCGGTTCGATATGCCTCATCAATTCCGGACGTGCCGACGATGAGGGCACCCGTGGGAAAATCGGGTCCCTTGACCCGCGCCAAAATGGCGTCCAACAGTTCCTCGCGGGTCGCGGTGGGGTTCGCGAGATGCCACAGTGCTGCCTCGCTTACTTCGCGCAGGTTGTGCGGCGGGATATTCGTGGCCATACCCACCGCGATTCCCACCGAACCGTTGACCAGCAGGTTGGGGAAGCGCGCCGGCAGAATCGATGGCTCCTGGGTTCGTCCGTCGTAGTTGTCCTGAAAATCAACGGTGTTTTCATCGATGTCCCGAACCATCTCCATGGCGAGTTGCGCCATGCGTGTTTCGGTGTATCGCGGCGCGGCGGCTCCGTCGTTACCCGGGGAACCGAAGTTTCCTTGTCCAGAGGCAAGTGGATAACGGAGGCTCCACGGTTGAACGAGTCGAACCAGCGCGTCATAGATCGCTGAATCACCGTGTGGGTGGAATTGGCCCATGACGTCGCCGACCACTCGCGAGCACTTGGAGAACGCTTTGTCGGGGCGGTACCCACCGTCGAACATCGCGTAGATGACGCGGCGATGCACGGGCTTGAGCCCGTCGCGAACATCAGGAAGCGCACGACCGACTATCACGCTCATCGCGTAATCGAGATACGAACGCTGCATCTCCATCTGCAGATCGACCTGTTCGATCCGTTCCCCTGATTGCTCTGTCATGTCTGTGTCCTTTTATCGCGCCCCTAGATGTCGAGGAAGCGCACGTCTTTCGCGTTTTGCTGGATGAACG
>JANRET010000070.1 GCA_030725885.1 Microbacteriaceae bacterium
CATGCGACCTTGCCCCCGCCGACAGGAATGAGGCGAATTCCGACGATGCCGTCAGCGAGGGGTGTCACCTTTTGCACAACCATCACTCGTTTTTCGCGACTGTCCTCGTCAGGGTTCTCCAACGCGATTGCCGCGCGTTCTGCCTGAGCTGCCGCACGGAACGCGGCCACCTTGGCGTCTGCAACGGCACGACGTTCTCGCAGGAAAATCACGGCAAAGCGAATGATAAGCGCAATCATGGTCATGGAGATCACGAAGATTGATACCGCGGCGTACCACCAGCTGCCGACGTCCGAGCCCGCAAAGGCGGCGTGAATTCCCGTCGCGAAAAACACCCCGTACGACAAATAGTGGATTGCTTTCCACAGCGCACGCGGCATTTTGTCCATCACCAAAGACGTCAGATATACGATCGACAGCGCCCACATGGCGACGACGCCCACCGCCAAGGCAATATTGGTAACTTCGGTAGCCCCTTCGTACGTCGCTACGCCGGGGATGAACAGGTCGGCAGCGTCGAACTTGACGTAGGGATCCAACATCAAAGCCGATGTGTGAACTCCCGCAAGCAGAACCGTCAGCGTACTCAAGTACTTGTGGAGGTCTTTCAGCCACGCGGGATTGTCAAGACCTCGAAAGACGCGACTGGATAACAACACCCCCCAGACGACAGAGAATGACATGAGCCCCCATGCGGTGAGTGCGCTCACACGAGAGACGTACCACCAGATGTGTGGGTCGTTCACGAATAATCCTTCCAATTGACCGACTGGGCCGTTGTCCCATCACGATAGACCACAAATGCTGCGGCGCCCAGAGTCGGAGCCCATTCCAAGAAGTCGCGTCGAGTGAATCCGGCTTTCGTGATGACCTCGGCGATTCCCGCAGATACCGCGATAACAGATACTGTCACCACGTTGGTTGTCATTGATTCGCCGGTGTGCACATCAATGAGGTGATTGACCGACTTGCCATTCTTGTCCCACACCCGCTTGAGAGTGCTCGAGGTGGCAACCGCGCCGTCCACCAAATTGACGCGCGCTATCGAGCGAGCTTCGACATAGGGATCTTCGATACCAATCCGCCAATGAGTACCATCGGGCGGTGTCCCGCCGATTCGGACGTCACCACCCATTTCAACCAGCGCGCCAAGAGCTCCGCGTTCTATGGCCATGGTCGTCAAGATGTCGGCGGCAATGCCTTTTCCGATTCCTCCAGAATCTAAGGTCACTCCGAGGGGCAGGGTCACGACGTTGCCCTCGATGACCGTCCCGGTAGGGTCAATCGGCCAACGCGCACTCGCCGGAAGAGTAGTCGCCTGTGACGGGTCAACTCGCGAAACCGCGTACCCTTCAGCGACAAGCTTGGGCAGAATCGTCGGGTCGTACTCACCATCCGTCACCATACGCGCTGCGAGCATTTCGGTCACCAACTTTGACGTTAGCGGGTTGACGGTAACGGGCGCACCTTCAGCATTGTTCAAGCGGGTAATATCCGAATCCCCGACAAATCGACTCCACAGGGACTGAAGGTGGAATGCGGTGCGCTCGAGTTCATCGAGCAGGTCCTCGGTTCCACCGACCACGACCAGATTGGCAACAGTGCCCATAACGGAAAACTGGCGCGTGACCGTTGGAGCACCTCCATCGCCCTGTGCCGCTCGAATGGCGCTGGCGGCAATCGATGTGTGCGGTATTTTACTTTGAGCCACTGGACGAGCCGTGGTTCTTCGCTGGCTTTGCTGGCTTCGCTGCCGGCACCGGTGCTTTTTGAACAACGACCGTCGCTGATGCCGCTTTCTTTTTCTTCTTTTTCTTCTTTTTCTTCACGACCGTAGCGGTCGGCGTTGGTGCTGCGACGGGTGTGGTGGTGAGTGCCTGCGCGACACTTTCCGCTTCGGTCTGTAGCTGAATTTGAGCAGCCTGAGCCTGGAGTCCCGCCACGCCGGCCACCATCGCGCCGGCCGTAGCGAGGGTTACGAGTACGCGAGCTTTAGTCGCTACAAATAGTGCCATTAGTCGTCATCCTCTTCGTCGTCATCCTCTTCGTCGTGGTCGTCTTCACGGTCGTGGCCGTCTTCACGGTCGTGGCCGTCGTCGTCATCATCATCGTCATCGTGATAACCACCGGACCCACCCGTCGATCCTGAACTTGATCCGTGGTTGTTGCCGGACGACGTACCGCCCGAAGCGTTAGTCGACCCGCTGCTGTTGGAACCAGAACCCGAACCGCCACCGGACTCACCCGTAGTCGAACCCGAGCTAGTTCCGTGGTTAGTACCTGAGGACGTACCGCCCGAAGCGTTAGTCGACCCGCTGCTGTTGGAACCAGAACCCGAACCCCCACCCGTCCCATACGATCCCGAGGACCCTGAGCTAGTTCCGTGGTTGTTGCCGGACGACGTACCGCCCGAAGCATTAGTCGAACCGTTGTTCGACGTTCCGCTTTCACTCCAGGTCGACCCGGCACTGTCGCCGTAGTCGGCTGTTAGTGGGCCGTCAATGGTTGACGCGAAGATTGAGTTCCCGGGCAGCGAGCCCGGAGAGCCGCTCGTCGTCGAGGGGATCCCTGGGAGAGCCAATGCGACGCCTTGCCCGGCTGTTGTTCCCGAGGCCGCCGAGATAGTGCCCGCAAGCAGACTCGACACATCATCAACATTGACAGCGCCTGAGTTGACGGCAACTGTCCCGAGACCGACTGTAGAGGTCGCGGCGACGCCGAGGAGGAGGAGTGGACCTTGAATATTCATGTTCTCATCATCGCCCGTAGTCGGATAGCCAACAATGCAGTTTGGTAAAGAAACGTCCAAGGTTAACGAACGTTCCACGTGAAACACCCACGTTATTCCCGGATTCGTGGCACTCTGTTTATATGACAGTTCTGCTCGTAGAAGATGATCGTGCAATCGCCGATGCCGTTATCGAGGGTCTTCGGGCAAACGACTACGAGGTGGGGCACGTTATTCTCGGCAGCGAAGCAATTGCGAAAGTCCGTGTTGGCGGTGTGACAACCGTGATTTTGGACCTCGGTTTACCCGACATGGACGGCACCGAGGTCTGTCGATTGATTCGCAGTTTTTCCCATGTTCCCATCATTGTGGTGAGCGCCCGTGAAACAGAGATGGACCGCGTCACTGTCCTCGACATGGGTGCCGACGATTACGTTGTAAAACCTTTTGGCATAAAAGAACTTGTCGCGCGCATTCAGGCGGTTATGCGACGGACAACGGGAACGGCCACGCCAATTTCTCATATCGAGGTCGGGTCGCTTGTGATCGATACAAAGACGCGAACCGTTTTGGTTGACGGTGAGTCCGCCTCGCTCACTCCGAAGGAATTTGACCTGCTGGCCTATCTCGCGCGCGAACCAGGTACGGCCTTTCGACGGGCCGACATCCTTCGAGACGTGTGGCACACGACCTGGTACGGCACCACCAAGACGCTCGACGCCCATGTGGCGAGCATCCGTAAAAAACTTGGCGACCCAAAGTGGATTGAATCAGTTCGAGGGGTTGGTTTCACAGTCAGGCAGGTGTCGTGAGGCGACTTTTTCTTTCGTCAATCGTTGGGGTGAGTGCAACGTTGCTGGCGGCCCAGGGGGCCACGGTGCTGAACTACGTCGCCGGATCTGAACAAGAACGAATACTCACCGCATACGAGCGCGATGCGTTTGTGCTGGGATCCCGAGTGGAACGCTTGGTTGCGACCACTGGACTAGTAGACCCGACCCTTGTCGCTCTCGTGAACCGCTACGCAGAGCAAGGCAACACCCAGGTGATTGTGGTCGACCGCGATGGAATCGGAGTTTTATCAAGCGATCCTGTAGAGCTAGCAGTTGGAACTAATTACACCAACCGGCCTGAAATTGCCCAGGCATTGCTCGGGAATGTGACGTCGGGTGAACGGTGGTCCGAAACCCTGCAGTCGAATCTTGTCTATGTCGCGGTCCCCATCATTAACGGCTCCTCAATCTACGGCGCCGTTCGGCTCAGTTTTCCACACGGTGAAATTGACCAGTCGGTCGCCGAGAAGACCATGTTCCTCTGGTGGGTTGCCGGCGCAGCTCTCGCTCTGTCCATTCTTCTCGCGTTCGTGGTTTCGGGCGTTGTCAGTCGCCCGATACGAAGGGTAGAAGCCCAGGCTAACGCCTTAGCCAACGGGGACTTCTCGGGGACGTTGTCGGCCACCGAGGGTCCTCGCGAAATACGAACGCTCGCCGTCGCTTTTAATACCATGGCTGCAAAACTGGACTCGCTGATTCGTCAGCAACGTGCTTTTGCCTCCGACGCCTCGCATCAGTTGAGGACCCCACTCACTGCGCTTCTGCTCCGTATCGAGAGCGCCCGAGAAGCATTGGAGGCCAACCCCACCCAAGCGGCTGACCGTCTGCGGGACGCCGAAATCGAGGTTGAACGGCTCACAACGATTGTGGAAGGGCTGCTGGCGATAGCACGATCAGACAGTGGGTCGACCGAGGTGACTCCGATCGATGTTGCCGAGATTGCGCGGGGTCGGGTCGAAAACTGGCGCGCGCTCGCCGAGGAACACGGAATTACCATCGCATACGAAGGGCCGACAAGCGCCCCCGCCCTTGCCCTCAGCGGCGCGGTCGAGCAGATCGTAGACAACCTTGTTGACAACGCCATCGGACACAGCCCCCCGGGCACCGCCGTCCTTGTTCGTGTCCGCGGATTAGCACGAGTGGTCGAGTTGACTGTGATTGATGCCGGACCCGGGATGACGCTCGAACAGTGTGAACGTGCCTTCGACCGATTTTGGCGTGCGGATTCCACCACAGACGGCAGCGGATTGGGACTGGCCATTGTTAAACATTTGGCCGAGTTGGGTCGCGGGACGGTCGCGCTCACTCCCGTCACTTCGGGCTCCGGCCTAGCGGCGAGTGTTCGGTTCCTAGGCGACCCGTCTAACAACTGACCGTCACCCGATAACACCAGTGGGGCCCGCCCCGAAGGACGAGCCCCACCAGAATGTCGCTTTACTTAGTCAAC
>JANRET010000071.1 GCA_030725885.1 Microbacteriaceae bacterium
GTCCTGGGTGTTGAGGGACTTGGGGTCAATGCCAGCGTCCGTGAGGACTGCGTTGTTGTAGAGGAGACCGAATGCCTCGGCAGTTACTGGGATACCGACCTGCTTGCCGCCGATGTTGGCCACGTCCAGGGTTCCCGGCTGAGCCAGGTCAGCGAGGGGCTCGCCAGTCCAGTCGATTACCTTGTCGGCCATGTCAGGGAGTTCCTGAAGAGCCGTCATGATGGTCGGAGCCTTACCAGCTTCGTACATCGGCGTCACGGTCTGGAGGAAGGGCTGGTCCTGGGGGGACTCAATGATGTCCACGCTGACACAGTCTGTGTTCGTCGCGTTGTATTCGTCAATAGCTGCGGTGAACTGGTCTTGGATTTCAACCTTAATTGTTCCAAGCCAGCTGATCTCGGTCGTGCTGGCGCAGTTTCCTTCGCCACCCGACGTTGCGCAACCGCTCAACATCGCCGCAGCAGCGAGCACGGTAACCGTGGCCCCCGCCAGGACGACACTTTTTCGGCGTGTTACTGCCATGGTGCTTTTCCTTTCGTAATCGAACTGGAGAGTTGTGATTCCCGTGATTCGGGACACATACCCCTCTCAGGTCGAATGGATTCTCTCCCCAACGAACCGGATGTCACTTGGGGGTTTGATGCTTTGGTTCTAAGCGTGACGAGTAGTACATCTTCGACGCGCGTCGACTTGAATAAGACAATAGCCATAGATTCGCGGTTCGCCAATAGGTCAGGCGAAACTTTTCCTGTCCGTGACCAAAGCGTTATCTGACGCCGTCGCCGATGGCCGCATTGTCCGAGCGGACACATCGTGCGGTCCGCCGTGGCGAGCGGCAGTCGAATTTAGGACAGAGAGGGAGCAATTGTCACGCTGCCTCGATCCACGTATACGGGTGGCCGAAGGTAGGTGAGCGAATCCACCTTTCCCTCTATCCGGGCTAAGAGGAACTCGGCGGCTTTGACGCCCAGGGCTCTTCCATCGACCCCGATCGTGCTTTGGGCCGGATTTGTGGCCTCGGCAGACGCGGCGTCAATTCCGAATTGCAGGACCGACACGTCACGCGGCAC
This sequence comes from Microbacteriaceae bacterium, assembly GCA_030725885.1. GTDB lineage: Bacteria > Actinomycetota > Actinomycetes > Actinomycetales > Microbacteriaceae > MWH-TA3. The sequence goes on from JANRET010000071.1 coordinate 1,071, forward strand.
GTTTTTCCCCAGCGATGTCAAACCCTCGAGAGCCCCAATTGTCGCCATCTCGTTGAAACTGACGATGGAGGTAATCTGCGACGGACTCGCGAAGGATTCAAGCACCGCGTCCCGTCCGGCCTTGATAGTCCAGTCAGCGCGCGACACAACGACCGTCATCCCCTTCGCTCGCGCCGAGGCCAGCAGACTTCCTTCAATTCGGGACAAGGGGGCATAGCCGCTGTCGACGACCTGTTGCGGAGGACTCAAAAACATTGTCGACGCGTGACCTTTGGCGGTCAAGGTTTCGACGGCCAGTGGTCCCCACGCGTCGAAGTCGGCATCGACCCACGCCGCTCCTGCACCAGTATCCGTTCGCCCAATCGTGACAAACGGAATCCCTTCCTTCCTCAAGAGTTCCGGTCGAGGGTCATTCGTGCGCAGCTCCATCAGCACGACACCGTCAACCAGTCGCTGGCTCGCGATTCGCTTGAGCGCGTCGACATCCTCCACCGGGTTTGGCCACATCAATAGTTGAAAGCCGGCGGCCTCGAGGACTCGCGATGCCGCCTCAACATACTCGTAGTCGTCGAGGTTGAGACCGCGATTCGAAAGCGGGAACATCAGAGCAATCAGTCCCGCATGCTTCCCTGCAAGACCTTGCGCCATCTTGTTCGGCGTGTAACCCAATTCGTGCGCCACAGCCAGGACACGTTCACGGGTCACCTGGGAAATTGCCCGGACTCCCGAAAGGGCATACGAGACCGTGCTCTCGCTAACACCCGCAAGGCGCGCGACATCGGCTCGCGTAGATGGCTTCGTGCGCTGTGACATTTGCTTCTGAGCATACAAAAGCCGAAAGCGTTATATTGCCACTCACCGCGAAATTGTGAGTAGGCTTAGGCAACTTCACAACGGATCGTCCGGCACGTACCTGCCGGGGAAGGCAGTGATAACAATGGCTACAGTCACCTTTGACAATGTCTCCCACAGCTATGCCGGCACTGATCGTCCCGCGGTAAATGAACTGAATTTAGAAATTGACGATGGTGAATTTCTCGTCTTGGTGGGACCGTCTGGTTGCGGCAAATCGACAACCCTTCGTATGTTGGCGGGGCTCGAAAGTGTCGAATCAGGTAGCATCCTCATCGGCGAAAAAGACGTCACTCAGGCCGCGCCAAAGGACCGAGACATCGCGATGGTGTTTCAAAATTACGCCCTGTATCCGCACATGACCGTGGCTGAGAACATGGGTTTCGCTCTCAAGTTGGCCGGGGTATCGAAGACTGAACGCGTAGCCCGCGTTGACGAGGTTGCCACAATGCTCGATCTGGGGAAGTACCTCGACAGGAAGCCCAAGAATCTTTCGGGTGGACAGCGGCAGCGCGTAGCTATGGGACGCGCAATTGTTCGTCAACCGCAGGTCTTCCTGATGGACGAACCCCTTTCAAACCTCGATGCTCAGCTACGAGTCCAAACGCGAACCCAGATCGCCTCGCTTCAGCAGCGCTTAGGTGTCACCACGGTGTACGTAACGCACGACCAAACTGAGGCATTGACGATGGGGCACCGTATCGCCGTCTTGAAGGACGGATTTTTGCAGCAGGTGGGTACACCCCGTGATCTCTATGAATCCCCTGTCAACTCTTTTGTCGCTGAGTTCATTGGGTCGCCATCGATGAACCTCTTCGCATCAACGATTGCTAGCAACGGCGTGACATGGGGCAATACGACCGTTCCGATCAAGGCAAAGTCACTCGTAGGCTCGAAGGGCCTCGGAGTGACGGTGGGTGTCCGTCCGGAGGACCTGGAGATCCATCAACGAACAGGCCTTGAACTCACCGTCGATTTGGTCGAAGAGCTGGGCGCCGATGGGTATCTCTATGGTCGCGTTAATCTCGAGGGCGTCGAACAAACCATTTCGGTTCGCGTTGATGGACGCTCACACCCACATCGCGGTGACAAGGTTTTCATCATGCCTCGCGCGGCTCAGGTGCATGTGTTCGACAAAGAGAATGGCCTTCGGATTCTCTAGCAACTGTTGTCTTTCGTTGCCCGCAACGATTTAGATGGCGGCTTGATGCTCTGGCGATTCGAAGGAATCGGCGGTGCGTGCCGCACGGACCGCATTGACATCGCCAATCAAATCATTGAATGCCCCGGCAATACGCCACCCCTTGGCTGGTGAGTGGCCGGCGCCCGCCACATACAATCAAACGATGTCCTATCCTCTCTTCACTGAGCGCCTCAGCATGGGGCCGCTGTCCTCAACCGATGTGGATTCGTTTGTCCACTATCGACGAGACCCCGTAATTGCTCGATTTCAGGGTTGGGAGACCACATTTTCAGATGGTGACGCCCGCGAATTACTCGAGTCGCAAGCCGGTGTATCTATTCCCGAAAAAGGGCAATGGCTGCAACTCGCCATACATGATCGAGTGACCGGCGAACTTGTGGGCGATTTGGCGCTTCACTCGGTGGTGGGCGAAGACACAATCTTCGAAATAGGGTTCACCATCGCGAAAGAACATCAAGGACAGGGATTTGCGACGGAGGCCGCCTCAAGGCTCATGAATCACCTGTTCGCTGAAGTTGGGGCGACGAAACTCGTCGCGAAAACTGACAGTCGTAACACGGCATCAATCGCAGTGCTCGTGGCGCTCGGATTTGTGGGCAACCCTTCCCAAAGTCGGACAGAGAACTTCAAAAACGAAGACATAACCATGGATCACTACGAGACTCGTGGCTGACATGCACATCCGCGGGCTATGAGTTCTATCCCGACGGGAAATGCCGCTTTTCCTTACATCCGCTCATGTCTTTGTGTCAGTGTCGTTGCAACAGCCGAGCCATCCCCGCTAAATTGGGGAGCACGAAAAAGCGAGGGGCCGCATGACTGACGCATCGACGATCACTTTGGACGCGCTCAACAAGGACCCCTACCCGATTTACGACGAACTTCGCAAAATTGCGCCGATTGTGTACGTGCCACAAATCGACGAATGGCTCGTCACCTCGTGGGACGACTGTCGCGCAATCGGGGCACTCAAGGACTCTGTGCAACTTGCGCCGGGACACCCCGTCGATCAGGAATTTTTCGGCGGCGACAGCGTTCTCACAATGTCCGGCGAGAAACACAAGGGCCTTCGTGAGGGAATCGACCAATCGCTCAAGGCCGGTCCCGTCGCCCGGTTCCTCGACGACGGCGGTCGTGACACGGTCATCCGCTACATCGACGCGATTGCTCCGCAGGGACGCGGTGATTTAGCTGTCGACCTGTTCAACAAGATCAGCGTTCGAGTTGTCGGCGATCGACTGGGGTTCGATGACGTGGACGACGAGACGCTCGTTCGATGGTTCGAGGCCCTCAGCGGCGGCCTGTCGAACAAAGAAGGCGAGAACGAAGCAAGTGTCAGAGCGGACGCTATTATTGGCGAAATCGATGCCTACATGGCCGACAAAATAGCGCGTCTTCGCGCGAACCCCGACGATACGCTGTTGTCGCACATTCTTCACGTCGGTTTACGGGACGGGGAAAGTCCCCGCACGTTCGACGACGTGATGCCATCGATTCGCGTCATCATCTTGGGCGCGTTTCAAGAACCCGGACATTCCGTTGCGACGACGTTGTGGGGGCTCCTCACTGAGCCCGAGCAACTTCGCGAACTACAGGCGTCCCCTCACGAATTAGCTCCGGCCGCGTTGCGGGAAGGTTTCCGCTGGATAGCACCCATCGGTGTCGTCGCAGCACACCCCATCACCGACTTCACCTATGCCGGAATTACGGTTCCCGCGGGTGCACCGTTGTCACTCGTCGTTGCCGCGGCAAACCGCGACCCGGCGAAGTTCGATGATGCGCATCGTTTTGACATGCAC